>JBEBXQ010000101.1:0-17816 GCA_040391535.1 Telluribacter sp.
ACACTGCCATCGGTGTTTTCCTATCAGGGATATGATCAGCTGCTATACTTTGGCCGGATGATGTACCGGTATAAGGATAAACTGCCGGAAGGTGTCAGTAAAAAATCAGACTCGAAAGATTTTCTGCTATCCGGATTCGACTATTCCGGAAACTCCCGGGAAAACAAACGCTTTCCTATTCTGAAGAATCAAGAGGGTCATTGGGCCCAGGTAAATTAAAAAAAACTATGAATTTTTCAATAAGCAAAAGCCTTTTTGAAAAGGCCCAGAATTATATACCCGGTGGTGTAAACTCGCCGGTAAGAGCATTTAAAGCGGTAGGCGGTACGCCGGTGTTTATTAAATCGGCCAAAGGTGCCCAGGTATTTGATGAAGATGGCAACGCTTATATTGAACTGATCAATTCATGGGGCCCTATGGTTTTAGGCCATGCGCATGAACTCATTGAGAAGGCCGTATCTGACGCTATTCAACATTCATTTTCTTTTGGGGCTCCTACCCGTAAAGAAATTGAAATTGCCGAGCTGATCACTCAGATGATCCCTTCAGTAGAAAAAGTACGGATGGTAAACTCGGGTACAGAAGCCACCATGTCGGCAGTTCGTCTTGCCCGGGGATTTACGGGAAGGGATAAATTCATCAAATTTCAGGGATGCTATCATGGGCATGGCGACAGTTTCCTGATCGCCGCCGGAAGCGGGGCAGTCACGTTTGGAACACCGGACAGTCCGGGTGTTACGAAAGGGGTTGCCAATGATACGCTTACGGCTCCCTACAATGATCTGGAGGCTGTTAAAGCTATATTTGAATCCAATAAGGGACAGATCGCTGCATTGATTTTAGAACCGGTTGCAGGCAATATGGGCTGTGTATTACCAGCTGAAGGATTCCTCGAAGGATTGAGAGAGCTATGCACAAAGGAAGGCACTCTTTTAATCTTCGATGAAGTAATGACAGGATTCCGTTTGTCAAGTGGCGGTGCACAACAGAAATTTAATGTTACTCCTGACCTTACCACTCTTGGTAAAATTATCGGTGGTGGTATGCCTGTTGGTGCATATGGCGGCCGGGCTGATATCATGAACTATGTATCCCCTGCCGGACCGGTATACCAGGCAGGAACCTTGTCCGGTAATCCGATCGCTATGGCAGCAGGCTATGCTATGCTCAGCTATCTGAACGAGCATCCGGAAGTTTATACTACGCTTGACAACATTGGTAACAAAATTGTGAGCGGAATAAGGAATTCAACATCCAGACTCGGACTTAACCTCACCGTTAATCATCTGGGTTCGATGTATACGCTATTCTTCACTGATCAGCCGGTTACAGATTTCGATAGTGCCAAAACTTCTGATCTGAAGTTATTCGGCAGGTATTTTCAGGCCATGCTGAACAGAGGAATTTATCTGGCACCGTCTCAGTTTGAAAGTTTGTTTCTGTCGACAGCCCTTACGGATGAATACATCCAAAGGGTCATCGAAGCAAATGAAGAATCACTGATGGAAATTTTGTCCTGACATTCAGGGAAATGGATCATTAACAGAGGCTGGTTCATCGGAACCAGCCTCTGTTTTGTTTAACCCTATCACATCACTTATAATGTCAGAAAGTACACAATTAATACTATACTTCAATAGTACATTTCTACATTTTAAACGTATACTAACTAAGCCAATGCAAATTGTATATCAGCCCCCCTCTCTCTATCCTGAAAGATCTTCTTACTTAACGATCTGAAAACTTACGAAGTTGCGGATATATGGGATTACAGGCCTGATATATCCGCAGTTTTTATATCTGTCCGGTTTATACCTATGCCGTCAAACCATCAGATTTGTTTTAAACAATTTAATAGCGATGGCAATCAGAATAATACCGAATACCTTCCGGAGCGCATCTGTTCCTGCCGGACCGAGTATTTTCTCAATCTTTGCGGAAGATTTCAGAACACAGAAAACCAGGATAAGATTTATCAGAATCCCGATCAGAATATTTGCGGTTTCATAAGCTGAACGCAATGAAATAAGGGTTGTCAATGTCCCAGCTCCGGCGATTAGCGGAAAAGCTATCGGTACAATAGAAGCAGAGCCTGTCTGTGTTTCTCCGTGGTGAAATATACTACGCCCCAGAATCATTTCCATACCTAACAAAAACAGTATAATAGCACCGGCTACTGCAAAAGAAGCCACATCTACTCCAAAAAGATGCAGAATTCTTTCGCCTACAAACAAAAAACCGATCATCAGAACACCTGCCACAATTGTTGCCTTCCCTGATTGAATATGCCCGGTCTTCTTTCGCAGATCCACAATCAAAGGAACTGAACCAATGATGTCAATCACCGAGAACAGAATCAGCGTAACAGAAATAATCTCTTTTGTATTGAACATAATAGCCGTTTATTCTATCCGGAAACAGGTCTCCGGTAATATTGATCAAGGGCATTCATCAAAGCTGTCTTCTCGCGATCCTCAATAGCCGGAAAGTTAGCTATTCTCAATGAATTGTCTTTCCATTCTCCATACCCATTACCTATGACAATATTTTCCCCGGAAAGAAATTTCCTGATTCCGGCTGTGTTTTCAGCATGGTCGGTAACAAACGGAATGACAGTTCTTGAACGAATCTGAGGATTTTCAGTGAGAGGATTTATTTTTCTGTCTTCAAAATAAGAAAACCATTTTTCCGCAGACACTGTCGTTGCTTTATCGGTTTCATCAATACGGTCAACCTTCTCAAATAATCTGCCCAACAGATAAATTCCCAGCGTATTGGGCGTGTAAGGCGTCTGTCGTTTTCTGAAATTAGACGCAATAAACAGGAGGCTGTTATAATATGAACTATCGTTGACCTCCTGAGCGATATGCATCGCGTTTGGTGACACCACCATAATCCCCATCCCGGGTGGCATACCAAAACATTTCTGCACCGACGCGAACCATACATCAGCCGCTTCCCAATCCAGCCACACTCCCCCCATCGATGAAGTTGCATCTACGGTAATCATTCCTTTGAATTCCTTTCTGATCGCCCGCATCACCGGCACCGGAATTTCCGTACCGTTGGATGTTTCATTATGGGTCAGACAAAGCAGATCATAGCTGGCATGATTATCAGGCAATACCGGAATTTCATTCAGGCCAAAAGACAATCCGCCGGCCTCCCGGATTCTTCCGGTATATTCAAACCATTTCTCTCCGAAAGCCCCGTTATAAAGATGCAGGCTTTTTTCTCTGATCAGTGACTGGGCAATAATTTCCCAGCATTCCGTAGCGGATGAAACCATAAAAACCTCATAATCATCCGGTATCATCAACTTCTCCTTCATCCTGGTAATAGTGGCGGACAACATATCCATAAAGACTCCTGAACGATGATTCATTCCCAGAATACCTGAATCCATAGCCTCTGCCATCCAGACCTTTACCTGAGGATATATCTTTGACGGACCCGGATAAAAATTGAGCGTTGTCATTGCCTTTAATCTAACAGATAGCGAACCGCCAGCTCGTAGCCTTTGAGGCCCAGACCACAGATCATCCCTTTGCATCGGCTTGTAAGATAGCTATGGTGCCTGAAAGCTTCACGGGCGTGAATATTTGAAATATGCACTTCCACAGCCGCAGCAGGAACAGACGACAGCGCATCGGCCAGTGCTACCGAGGTATGGGTCAACCCTCCTGCATTAATCACAATTCCATCAAACTCAAAACCGGTTTCATGGATCTTGTCAATAATATACCCTTCGTGATTGGACTGGTAATAGTACAGCTCAACAGCAGCAAATTGCTCTTTCAAGGCCGCAAAATACTGCTCAAAAGACTGGCTGCCATAAATACCGGGTTCCCTTTTTCCAAGCAGATTCAGATTGGGGCCGTTAATGATAATAATTTTTTTCATCCTTGAAAAATAGTAAACTACTGATGATAAAAGCCTTGTCAGCTCCGGAAATTGAATATCCGTGCGATTTAACAAAGTTTACTGCTAAGTACGTAAATTGCAGGTAGCAATTCAATAAACCGGGTTAGCAAACTTAAAAATTTGTAGAGAAAGCAACATCATGTGGGAGTCTTATTTACGTCATTTCAAAAACTATCTGAGGCTCGAAAAGTCACTATCTGAAAATACGGTTATTGCGTATATGCAGGACTTGGACAAACTGGCTATGTATTGCCGCATGCAACCCCAAATGTTAACGCCAGTGGTGCTTACCGAAAAGAATATACAGGAGTTCCTGAAATACATGAATGATCTGGGTCTGGCACCACATTCTCAGGCGCGCCTGTTATCAGGAATCAAGGCTTTTTTCAGGTATCTTCAGCTGGAAAATATCATCAGTGACGATCCGACAGAACTGGTTGAAGCTCCCAGGTTACCCCGGAAACTACCGGAAGTATTGAGTTTTCCCGAAATAGAGCAAATGATGGAAAATATTGATCATTCCACACCGGAAGGGATGCGTAACCGGGCTATGCTGGAAGTGCTGTACAGTTGTGGCCTGCGGGTTTCCGAGCTGATCAACCTTCAGATCAGCCATTGTTTTTTTGATATCGGATTTATCAGGGTTACCGGAAAAGGGAACAAGATGAGGCTGGTGCCCATTGGTCGGGATGCGATAAAATATACCCGTATTTACCTGGAGGAAATCCGTACGCATCTTTCAGCAGATGCCGCCAGTGAGGATATTGTGTTTTTAAATCAGAGGGGGAAAGGGTTGTCCCGTGTAATGATTTTTCTGATTATTAAAGATATTGCTGAAAAGACCGGTATTACCAAAAACATCAGTCCGCATACCTTCAGGCATTCCTTTGCAACACATCTCATTGAAGGCGGGGCTGATCTTCGGGCAGTACAGGAAATGCTCGGGCACGAATCCATTACCACTACCGAAATTTACACCCACCTCGACCGCGAATATTTAAAGCAGATTATTACAGAATTTCATCCCCGTTCCTGATATCAGCGTCGTTTAGGAGTCCAGGCCCACAGTGCTTCTACCAGTATCGGTTCTTTATCTTCAATATCCGTCACCACTACTTTTACCAGCGTCTCTCCTTTTTCGGTACTTCTGATATGCCGGATCTGTTCTTCTGTGAGTTCAGCGACCGCCTTCATATCGCCCTTGGAACGCTTCACAAAATCCGTTTTGAGTGACTTAATAACCGGGACCGACTCTTCTCCCACATTCATACCCACCACCAGTCCGGTGGCGGTTTCAGCAAGTAACATCATAGCAGCAGCATGGACCTGTCCGATATGGTTTCTGGTTTTCTTCTTATTCGCCAGATGAACAATAACCTGCCGTTCAGTGAGTGCCTCGAAACGAATACCGGAAGTCCCGACATACCTGATCATATTCCCGATTGCATAGGATAGCATCGACATGCGTATAGGTTTGGGCAGTTCCATAAAACGCGCCACAGTCCGCTGTAATGAGTTTGTAAAAGGCTGGTTCCCTGTCATGGCAAGCAAAATAATCATTCCTGTCTCAAACTTACATAAAATTATTTAATACAAGCCACACCCTTCACGGTTGTTGCTTACCTTTGCGGTATGAAATTACAAAACGACCTATTGCTCAGAGCCGCAAACGCGGAAAACGTTGAGCGCACTCCTGTGTGGGTAATGAGACAGGCCGGCAGGATTCTTCCTGAGTACCGTGCCGTTCGTGAACAAGCCGGTAGTTTTATAAAGCTGGCCACTACTCCTGAACTGGCTGCTGAAGTAACTATTCAGCCTGTCGATATATTAGATGTGGATGCTGCCATTATTTTTTCGGATATTCTCGTGATACCGGAAGCGATGGGCCTTCCCTATGAAATGATTGAAAAGAAAGGACCTTACTTTCCTGAAACGATACGAAACAGTAAAGAGCTGGAGAAGGTAAGATTGGCTGTTCCGGAAGAAAGCCTCCGTTATGTTACGGATGCCATCCGTATTGTTAAAAATGAGCTGAACGGGCGTGTACCTCTTATTGGTTTTGCAGGTGCGCCGTTTACTATTTTCTGTTATATGACGGAGGGCCATGGTTCCAAAACTTTTTCCGTTGCCAAAAAACTGCTGTATTCTGACCCTGAATTTTCTCACGGACTGCTTCAGAAAATAACCGATAGCACCATCGCCTACCTGAAAGCGCAAATCGCAGCCGGGGCCGACCTTGTACAGCTTTTCGACTCATGGGCCGGTATTCTTTCCCCTGATCAGTACAGTACTTTCTCATTGCCTTATCTGAAACAGATCTGCGATGCAGTTGATGAGGTTCCCGTAACGGTTTTTGCCAAGGGTGCTTATTTTGCCAGAAAGGCAATCGGTAAGCTCAACTGCTCAGTAGTGGGGCTGGACTGGAATATGTCGGCTGAAGAATCCAGATTACTGGTTCCTGATAAAACGCTCCAGGGAAATCTTGATCCCTGTGTGTTGTATGCATCTTATAACGAAATCAGACAGGAGGTAAAGAAAATGCTCGACGCATTCGGTCCGCAACGGTATATTGCTAATCTGGGTCACGGTGTTTATCCTGATATGCAACCCGATAAGGTTCGTTGCTTTATTGACAGTATAAAAGAATTTTCGGCAGTTTCTGTTTCCTGATATGCCGGATAAAGAACAAAACCGTTGTGTTTTCCTGGACAGGGATGGTGTCCTTAATGAAGATCTGGGCACCTATCTTTTCCGTCGGGAAGATCTGGTCATTCCTGAAGGCGTAAAGGAAGCTCTTACCTTATTGAAAGATGCCGGTTATCTCCTGATTGTGATTACCAATCAGGCCGGTATTGCGAAAGGTCTTTATACGCGTGATGCCGTTTTCGAAGTTCACCGCCTTATTGAGGAAAATACAGGTGTAAAGTTTGATGGACTGTATTATTCACCTTATCATCAGGACGTAACGCAATCACTTACCAGAAAACCCGGAACATTAATGCTTGAAAAGGCTATCGCCCGGTACAATATCAGGAAAGAAGAATCATGGATGATCGGTGATCAGATACGGGACATTAAAGCCGGCAATAATGCAGGATTAAAAACCATTCTGATCGGAAGTAAAGATCCGGAAAAGGAGGCAGGCTATAAAGCTGCTCATTTATTGGAAGCAGCAAAAATTGTACTTTCTGATACAGCAGAAAGGAGGAATTAAACCTTCTGAACCTGACCGGCTGGTGCTTTTTCTACAGAAGAATAGGCAGGGCAATTCTTACGTGCACATGAAACGGCGGTAAGCATACCAGCCAGAACAAGAAGTGTGAATAATTTCTTCATATTTGAAATATTTATTACTGCCGGGCAAAAGACACATTACCCGGCAGTAAACTTATAAAATTCTATCCTTTATTAATAACGGAATCTTCAAAAATTTCTTCTGTTGCTACAGGAGATTCTTTTTCAGCCTCCTCATTTTCAGGAGACTGCACATAAGACTCATCCCTGAAACCCAGAATACGCAACATAGATTCACTGTCCTGCTCTTTGGCAAAAACTTTGGTCGTAATTTTTCCGTCCTTGTCCCTGTCAACCAGCACATGCTTGGGAGCCGGAATCAGGCAGTGCTGAATACCACCGTAACCGCCAAGTGATTCCTGATACGCACCCGTATGGAAAAATCCAACATACTGCGTTTCGTCCTCCAGATATACCGGCAGGTAAAGATCCGAGCTATGCATCTCGGTATTGTAAAAATCCTGCGAATCACAGGTCAGTCCGCCCAGGTTTACCTTATGATAAGGATTATCCCAGTTATTGACCGGAAGCATGATGTATTTCTGGTTCATCCCCCATGAGTCAGGCAGATGCGTGATGAAAGAGCCATCAATCATATACCAGAGCTCCTTATCGTTCTGAAGCTTTTTATCAATGATCTTATAGATCACCGCTCCGCTCTCCCCGACAGTATAGCTCCCAAATTCAGTAAAAATATGCGGCACGGCCACATTGTTTTTGTTACATATCCACTGGATATTCTCGACAATCTCATCGATCATCTGCTGATAGTCAAAACTCGAATACAGGGAGGTCTGTATAGGCAACCCGCCACCGATATCAATGGAATCGAGCTCAGGACATATCTTCTTCATTTCACAGTACTTAAACATGAAGCGGGTCAGTTCACTCCAGTAATAGGCACTGTCTTTCATTCCGGTATTGATAAAGAAATGAAGCATTTTCAGCTCAAACTTCGGATTAGGCTCAATCTTCTCCTTGTAAAGCTGCTGCACATCGTTATAACGAATCCCTAACCGTGAGGTATAAAACGCAAAGTTGGGCTCTTCGTCGGTCGCGATTCTGATACCCAGCTTAATGGTATCGGCGGTACAGTTTTCGTACGCTTCAATTTCCTTCAGGTTATCGAGAATCGGCACACAGTTAAATCCTTCATTAATAATTTCGCTCAGGTACTGCGTGTAAAGCGGTCTTTTAAAACCGTTCGCCAGAATGTACGTCGATTTATCAATTTTGCCTCTTCTGTACAATTCCCTGATGATAGGGATATCAAAAGAAGAAGATGTTTCCAGATGGACGCCCTGCTTCAATGCCTCCTCTAAAACAAAACTGAAATGCGAAGACTTCGTACAGTAACAATAGGTGTATTTCCCGTTATAATTATATCGCTTAAAGGCGTTTCTGAAAAACATCCTTGAGTTTTCGATATGCTCACCGATTTTCGGTAAATACGTAATTTTCAGCGGTGTTCCGTGTTCTCTGATAATATCCATCAGAGGCACATTGTTGAACAGCAACTCATTGTTGTCAACGTTAAATTCCATAGTCGGGAATTCAAACGTTTGCTGAATCAGGTCAATGTATGATTTCATTCTTCAGTTTGAGACATAAAATGGCTTTAAGAACCGGTTTATAATGCTTTGTAAAAAGATGCGAATGTAGGATAAAATTACATTCAATTCAAAACATTAATTTTCAAAGAATCATTCCTTTAAAGAAAAGTATTAATCCAGCAATGCTGATACGGCTTCGTCTCCTTTCAGATAATTAGCAGGATGCGGGTGTTTTGCATCAAATACAGCTAATTGTGCAGGTGTAAGTAACCTGACCACTTTTTCATTATAATCACCTGCTTTATTGGTCACCATTTTCAGGTCAAGCCCTAAATGCTTTGCCATGAACGGATACACAGCCGCTCTTTTTGACGGGCCGTAATCATGTCCTTCATCTGGCAGATGTACATTGCTGACGAGATCATTTTTCCCATACAACCCGTAGATTTTCTGAAGGAAAGGAAACTCTACTTCCGGAGTATTCTTTGTCCAGTCTTTTCCATCTGATATAATAAGCAAAGGTTTCGGAGCAGTAACAGCCGTAATTTCAACATTATTGGTTGCATAGTCACCCTGCTTATGGACAGGCATGCCGCTTTCACAGGCACATCCGCCGAAAAAATGTGCGGATACCATCACACAGGGTGCAGCCACTGCAATCCGCGGGTCCATCGCCATCAGCATAAAAGTCTGTGTTCCTCCGCCTGATTCTCCAGTCATCCCTATTCTTTCCGGATCAATATCCGGAAGCGATAAAAGGAAATCCAGTGTTCTTATATTATTAAGCGTTTGCAGTTTCAGTGCCTTCGTAATTTTGTGGTTACACTGTTGAGAATCCCCGTGTCCGATCATATCCCAGGTAAAAACAACGGCTCCCATTCTTGCCAGCATAGCACTTCTGATCTGCGTTTGTTCCATAAACCTGCCGTCCGGATTATTCCCATGCCCGTGGGAACACAAAATACCCGCATAAGACGGAAGTTTTTTCAGCGGCCTGTAAAGATTACCGGTTACGTAAATTCCGGGGAGTGTCTCAAAATAAACGTTTTCAATCGTATAGCCATCCATCGTCCATTTTTTATAGATAACCGGTTCTAAAGGCACAAATTCCGGCATCTGATCCAGTTCCATTCCGGCACGAAGCCGTTTTTGCACTTCTGCTCTCCGGCTCTCCCAGGCCTGCAGACTGGCAGGTTCCAGTTTTTTCAGTTCTTCCCTGCCCTGCTCTTCTGTAAAAAAATCACGTTGGCGAAGTTCGGTCTGTGCCTGTACATGCTGCCCGGCACTGGTCAGTAATACGGAAATTAATAATACACAACTACTCAGGTATTTCATCTCTTTGGTTTCGTTTAGGTCTGAATAAAAAATGCGGTCAAAGGGCATATTGCCGGAAATGAGGATATCCTCATGGAAAAAGCGCTAAATAACGGGGATAATTTTTGAGCATCAGCTCAGGTAGAAATTTTGTCAGGAACATATCGGATGGTCAGGAATAAGCGGAATATAAATCAAACAAATCTACAATCTAAAGTTTATAAACTCAAAGGAAAAGTATGAATTTAACATTGCAGTAAATCATGATCTTTTCCTGCCTTCAGGTTATTTTAACGTCAGTTCGTGATAAGCCTACGATCTGAAAATATCACCCGTTCCGGATTCTGTAAGTGTTATCTTCTTCATGTTTCTATAATCATTCCACTTTCTATACTCATGCCACCACTTCGTGGTTATTTTAAGTCCGGGAGACTGACGGGATGATCGAAAATGAAGAAATGCCCGTTCATTTAACAGCGAAGCGGTAATGTCATCCTAAACCCGGACTGACGGGTCCTTATTTTCCTTCAACAGCTTTTGCTACCGGGTGCTTCTCCTGACCTCAGCACTTATCTTCACTTTCCGTTTAAGGACATCATCAATCCTGTGACTTCTCCGTTTTATTTCGTTTTTTTGCTTAAGTTTTGAAACGATCCTTACAACTATGACAAACAGCGATATTGTAGAAATACTTGAAACAACCTCTAAATTACTGGAATTGCATGGGGCAGATAGTTTCAAAATCAGATCTTACGGCTCCGCTGTATATAATCTGGATAAATTCAATGAAAGGCCGCTACGGGAGATGTCGGCAGCTGAACTCACTACCTTACAGGGCGTTGGAAAAGGCATAGCAGCAAAAATCATTGAGATCTCACAAAAAGGGACCACTGACGAACTGGACGAATTGCTTGCTCAGACACCTCCCGGGTTGCTGGAGATGTTTAAAATCAACGGGATCGGCCCTAAGAAAATAGGCATGATCTGGAGGGAAACAGGGATTGACACGGTTTATGACCTGGAAATAGCCTGCCAGAACGGAGTCATTGCGCAGCTGAAAGGTTTTGGTGCGAATACCCAAAGCAAAATCCTGGAATCCATACAGTTTATGAAGTCGCAATCCGGGATGCTCCGGATGGATCAGGCGCTGAACCTGGCGACGCAACTTCTGAATGAGCTTCGTGCACAGTTTGAGAAAGCAGAGATCACAGGGGAAATCCGCCGGAATATGGAGGTGGTCAGTACCTTAAGTTTTCTGATAGGCACCTCTGACATTCCGGCTCTGAATGAAAAACTCAATGAAATTCATCTTCTGGAACAAAACGAAGCAGATTCTTCACCCTTTATATGGCGGGGTAAAATTCCGGGCTTTGAAATCGGGGTGGAAATTTTTGGTGTAGCTCCGGAACGTTTTGAAAATGAGCTTTTCCTGGCCAGTTCCGGTGAAAACCACTGGTTATATACGGGAACATCCGGCGAAAGCCTTTATAAAATTGCCAAAGGAGAAGCGGTAGCTTCTGAAACGGCTATTTATGAAAAAGCCGGATTACCTTTTATTGTTCCCGAAATGCGGGAAGGGTTGGATGAACTGGAATGGGCCGCCGGCAATCAGCCTGACGATCTGATCACCTGGAACAAGTTAAGAGGTATTCTGCACAACCACAGTACCTGGTCTGACGGAAAGAATAGCGTCAGAGAAATGGCAGAGTTCTGCCGTTCGCTGGGTTTTGATTACCTGGGAATGGCCGACCATTCTCAAACTGCCGTCTACGCCAACGGCCTTAATGAGGAAAGGGTTTTAGCGCAGCAAAAAGAAATTGATGCACTCAATAAAGAATACGCAGATCAGGGGATCGGGTTCAGGATTTTCAAGGGAATTGAGTCCGATATCCTGAGTGATGGTTCATTAGACTATCCGGCCGAAGTGCTGGCAGGGTTTGATTACATCGTGGCTTCGGTACATGCGAATCTGAACATGACGGAAGAAAAAGCAACGGAAAGGTTATTAAACGCAATTGCCAACCCTTACACTACCATTCTGGGGCATCCTACCGGCAGGCTTTTGCTTTCCAGAAAAGGGTATCCTATCGACCACAAAGCCGTTATCGACGCCTGTGCCGAACATCATGTGGTACTGGAAATCAATGCCAGCCCCTGGCGTCTTGACCTCGACTGGCGTTGGATTTCGTATGCAATGGAAAAGGGAGTCATGTTGAGTATTAACCCTGATGCCCACGAACTACATGGATATTATGATATGAAATTCGGTACAATGGTAGCCCGGAAAGGCGGATTAACCCAAAAGATGACTTTCAATGCAAAATCGCTGGATGAAATATCAGCTTATCTGACAGCCCGGAAAGAGGCCATCCGGTAATCAGCCGGTATAAAAGCAAAAGAGGGATGCTGACCGCATCCCTCTTTTGCTTTTACTTCTTCTTACGCGTACTTGTCTTTTTCGCTTTCGGTTTCTCTTCTGTACCTTCTGCCAGTTTGACGATTTCTTCATACGTCAGTTCCGCAGGATCTTCTATCTCTTTCGGGATTTTGATATTTCTCTTTCCGAACGATATGTAAGGGCCGTAACGTCCGTTAAGCACCTTCACCTTATCATTTTCAGCAAACTCTTTAATCACCTTATTCGCTTCTGCCTCTTCCTTCTGTCTGATCACAACAATTGCTTCCTCCAGTGTAATACTGGCAAGGTCAATACCTCTTCCCAGCGAGTAGTACTTATTGTCGTGCTTTACAAATGGCCCGAAACGCCCCTTTCCTTTCGTAACAGGCTCTCCGTTATAATCACCCAGTGAGTCAGAAGAATCCGCTTTTCTTTTGTCTTCAATAATTTCAACTGCCCGTGCCTCATCAATCGTATAAGGATCATCAACAGGTAACAGATTAAAAAATTTCTCGTCAAAACGGATATAAGGACCGTATTTTCCGATACTTACCACCATTGGTTTATCTTCATAAAAGCCTACTTCCCGAGGCAGCCTGAACAGTTCAAGTGCATCCTCCAGGGTAACCGTTTCCATCAGCTGGCCTTTCAGCAGCTTGGCAAAACGAGGCTTATCTTCTTCATCAGCTTCGCCAATCTGCACATACGGACCATACTTCCCGATTCTGACAGATACTTTTTTACCGGTAGCAGGATCGTCCCCCAGCTCACGGTTTGTCAGGCTTCTGTCAATTTTCTCTTCTTCAACCTCTGTTACTCTTGAATGGAAACTCTTATAGAAATTTCCGATCATATCCTGCCAGGCCAGTTTCCCGTCAGCGATATTATCAAAGCCTTTCTCCACATTGGCCGTAAAGGAATAATCAATAATATCGTCAAAGTAGTTGACCAGAAAGTCATTCACTATGATACCGGCATTGGTCGGAAAAAGCTTGGCCTTCTCAGTCCCGTACATTTCCTTTTTCAGCTTCTCAGCAACCTTTCCTTCTTTGAGTACAAACTCTTTAAAACTTCTCTCCTGCCCTGGACGGTCTTCTTTAATGACGTATTCTCTCTTTATAATAGTGGAAATCGTCGGCGCATACGTTGAGGGCCGCCCGATACCCATTTCTTCAAGCTTCTTCACCAGACTGGCTTCAGTATATCGGGGTGCATGACGGGTAAAACGTTCAGAAGCTTTCATGATGTCAAGCAACAATACCTGCCCAACCGACAGCGGCGGAAGCATTCCTTTCTGTTCATCATCCTGCTCTTCATCATCATACGATTCCAGATAAACTTTAAGGAATCCTTCAAATTTGATCACCTCACCCTGCGCCACCAGTTCCTCGGAAGTCGTCGAAATATGAATCGTTGCAATGGTACGTTCCAGAACAGCATCCGACATCTGAGAGGCAATAGCCCTCTTCCAGATCAGGTCATACAAGCGCTGCTCATTCCGGTCCTTACTGCCCTGCAAAACAGAAAACTCTGTTGGCCTGATCGCTTCGTGCGCTTCCTGTGCCGATTCCGATTTGGTCTTATAAACCCTTACGTGATGAAATTCTTTACCATATTCACTCACAATCTGATTTTCAGCCTTTGAAAGGGCGTCAGTAGACAGATTTGTAGAATCGGTACGCATATAGGATATTTTTCCGGCTTCATACAACCGCTGGGCAACCATCATGGTCTGGGCTACAGAAAACCCAAGTTTACGGGATGCCTCCTGTTGCAAGGTAGAAGTGGTAAACGGAGGTGCAGGTGATTTTTTACCTGGCTTGGTTTCCATATTTTGAATGGTAAACTTCGCCTCTTTGCATTTATCCAGAAAAGCAGCCGCTTCATCTGCCGTATTGAAATTTTTAGGTAATTCGGCACTGAGCACTTTTCCGTTGCCCAGGTCAAAGTCAGCCACAACCTTATAGCTGCTTTTGCTCTGAAAACTTTCCACTTCCCTTTCACGCTCCACGATCAGACGGACAGCCACCGACTGCACCCTTCCTGCGGAAAGCGAAGATTTGCCAATACGGATCTTTTTCCATAGAATCGGAGAAAGCTCATATCCGACCAGTCTGTCCAGAATCCTGCGTGCCTGCTGAGCATTGACAAGGTCAAGATCTATCTGACGGGGTTTGTCAATTGCATTCAATAATGCAGATTTGGTAATCTCTCTGAAAACAATGCGTTTTGTTGAATCCGGCAGGCCAAGTGCTTCTTTCAGGTGCCACGAAATGGCCTCTCCTTCACGGTCGTCGTCAGTCGCGAGCCATACTTCATCAGAAGATTTGGCCAGCGACCTCAGTTCATTGATGATCTTCACTTTATCATCCGATATTTCGTAGGCCGGATTAAATCCGTTCTCAATATCTATACCCATATCATGAGCAGGCAGATCACGAACGTGTCCAAAGCTCGATTTAACCGTAAAGTTGTTCCCGAGATAATTCTCGATAGTCTTGGCTTTTGCCGGTGACTCTACGATCACCAGGTTCTTTGACATATATCGCTTGGAGTTAAAATCCTAAATTCAATGATTTCCGGGTTCAAATATAGGGTAGAAAGTTTCAAATTCACGCATCACAACAGCATTTACCCGCAGAGACGTCTGTTCCTCTTTTTAGCGACATATTTATATTCCTATTAATTACTACAATAGTTAAATATAAATATTTACATTTTAGATCAAAAACCGGAACGGTAGGAAATACATGGTAAGTCACTTAATTATATTGAATCTAAACTACTTCAAATCCATGATGAACTTATACAAAAACGGGTTAAAAGCCCCAGAACATACATTGAAATTTCTTAATTTTGTAGCATAAATAAATAACGTATTAAAAATTACGTATTCACAAATAGATTATGGCATTTGACTTTGAAATGATTAAGGGCGTTTATGCCCGGCTCGGGGAAAGAGTGGAAGCAGCCCGCAAGATTGTTGGACGGCCGCTGACGCTGTCTGAGAAAATTCTGTATGCTCACCTTTCCGAAGGAACTGCAACACAAGCTTACGAAAGAGGTAAAGCTTACGTTGATTTTGCTCCCGACCGCGTAGCAATGCAGGATGCAACAGCACAGATGGCCTTGTTGCAGTTTATGCAGGCTGGCCGTCCTCAGGTAGCTGTTCCTTCCACTGTTCACTGCGATCACCTTATCCAGGCTGAAGTCGGTGCAGAACAGGATCTTGAAAATGCAAAAAACAAGAATAAGGAAGTATATGATTTCCTGGCTTCTGTATCTAATAAATATGGCATTGGTTTCTGGAAACCAGGTGCCGGGATCATCCACCAGGTAGTACTGGAAAACTACGCATTTCCGGGCGGTATGATGATCGGTACCGATTCTCACACACCCAATGCCGGTGGTTTGGGAATGGTAGCCATTGGTGTAGGTGGTGCTGATGCCAGTGATGTAATGTCAGGCCTGGCATGGGAGCTTAAAATGCCTAAACTGATTGGTGTAAAACTGACAGGCAAGCTCAGCGGATGGGCGGCCCCTAAAGATGTGATCCTTTGGGTAGCGGGTCAGCTGACCGTGAAAGGCGGAACAGGCTTTATTGTTGAATATTTCGGAGAAGGTGCTGAAAGCCTTTCAGGAACCGGAAAAGGAACCATCTGTAACATGGGTGCTGAAATCGGAGCTACTACTTCAATTTTTGCCTATGACGAGAAAATGGCCGCGTATCTGCGCTCCACTGACCGTACCGATATTGCCGATGCCGCTGATGCCGTTAAGAAGGATCTTCGCGCAGATGAAGAAGTTTATGCCAATCCTGCCGCTTATTACGATCAGATCATCGAACTGGATCTGTCAACGCTGGAACCACACGTAAACGGACCGTTTACACCGGATCTGGCATGGCCGCTTTCCAAGTTTGCCACTGCCGTGAAAGAAAACGGATGGCCTGAAGAATTATCTGTAGGACTGATCGGTTCCTGTACCAACTCTTCTTATGAGGATATCAGCCGCGCTGCCTCACTGGCACAGCAGGCAGTTGACAAAAAACTGAAAGTTACTTCTGAATATACCATTACTCCGGGTTCTGAGCAGGTTCGCTTTACGGTAGAACGTGACGGTTTCCTTAATACTTTCGCGCAAATCGGTGGTGTGGTACTGGCCAACGCCTGCGGACCGTGTATCGGCCAATGGGCGCGTCATGGTGCCGAAAAAGGAGAGAAAAACTCTATCATCACCTCTTTCAACCGGAACTTCTCGAAGCGTGCTGATGGTAACCCTAATACGCACTCATTTGTAGCGTCACCTGAAATCGTAACCGCGCTTGCCATTGCAGGCCGCCTTACTTTTGACCCGCGCAGAGATAAACTGGTGAACACCGACGGCCAGGAAGTGGTTCTTGACGAGCCTACCGGCTTTGAATTACCTCCGAGAGGATTTGACGTGGAAGATGCCGGATACCAGGCCCCTGCCGAAGACGGCAGCCAGGTACAGGTGCTTGTCAGCCCTACTTCAGAGCGTCTGCAATTACTTGATCCTTTCAAGGAATGGGAAGGTACCGACCTGAAAGGTCTGAAACTGCTGATCAAAGCAAAAGGAAAATGTACTACTGACCATATCTCTATGGCTGGCCCATGGCTGAGATACCGTGGCCACCTGGATAACATTTCCAATAACATGCTGATTGGTGCGGTTAACTTCTATAATGAAAAAACCAACACCGTTAAAAATCAGATAACCGGTGAATACGGTGAAGTTCCGGCCACGCAACGTGCTTACAAAGCCGTTGGTATTGGCAGTATTGTTGTCGGTGATGAAAACTACGGTGAAGGTTCATCAAGAGAGCATGCCGCCATGGAGCCCCGTTTCCTTGGAGTACGTGCTATTCTTGTAAAATCATTTGCCCGTATTCACGAAACCAACCTGAAAAAACAGGGTATGCTTGCGCTTACATTTGCCAATCCGGCTGATTATGATAAAATCCGGGAAGATGATGTAATCGACATCACAGGCCTGACCGGGTTTGCGCCTGAAAAACAGCTTACTATTGTATTGAACCATGCTGACGGTACTACCGAGCAGTTCCAGGTTAATCATACTTACAACCAGCAGCAGATCGAATGGTTCAAAGCAGGTTCTGCCTTGAATATTATCCGCAAGTCCGTTGTAAATGCATAGTCAAAACAGGTTTATATTACCTGCTCATTGTTAATGATCAAAAAAGGGGATGTCATCTGGCATCCTCTTTTGCTTTACCGGAATACCGGATCTGATAAAATGCTGTTTAACATTGAATAATATGTTGTAATTTAGCCTTTACTCTCTGTATTAAC
>JBEBXQ010000102.1:0-17736 GCA_040391535.1 Telluribacter sp.
ATATTATGAATATTTTTTTCATATAAAACGGAATAAATGGTGAGGAAACAGAAACTGCCTGAAAGGTTACCTCCAGGCAGTATTGCTTCGCATTTTATTAATAACCGGGATTTTGCTCAAGTAACGGGTTTTTCTCAATTTCCGACTGCGGAAGGGGGACCAGATAAGTTCTTTCATTAAAAGCCCTTTCCTGGAAAACCTCAACTTTATATGTTTTGTTGCCGGTTTGAGGATCTCTGGTAATTGTCATTTTCTTCGCGTCAATATTATCCGTTTCGGGTGCGATTTTCCATCTTCTGACATCAAAAAAGCGGTGTTCTTCAAACGCCAGCTCTATCTGACGTTCGTGTTGTATCCGTTTCAGAAGTTTTTCTCCGCTGTCGGTTACAGAAGGCATTTTTACACTATCCCGCGCCCTGATTTTATTGATATATTCCCGTGCAGTTTCTTCTTCTCCTAACTGAAACATGGCTTCTGCATAATTCAGCAAAATTTCACCATAGCGTATAAAAATCCAGGGAGTATTGCCAACATTTCTTTCGCCGGGCCTGATGATAGACTCATCAATAAATTTACGGATACTGTAACTTGAAAAAGAGGCATTCCAGCCTTCAGCCCCTTCACTCGAATCCATTCCGCCGGGTAAATAAGAAGCGATCTGGCGATCCTGCCATGGGGCTCCGTCATAAAGAATGCTGGCATAAAAACGCGGATCACGCATTTCATAGGGAGCCTGGTCGTTATAGTTGGGGTCTTCGGCTGGTAGTAATCCGTTGGTACGTTCATAGGCATCCACGAGATTGTGCAGCGGGTTAACCTGTCCGTAACCTCCAGATCCGTTCGGATAAAAATGCAGCTCTATCCTTGTTTCAACTTCCAGGTTATTTTTGAATTGTCTTGACCAGATTACTTCGTCATTAAATGGTGTTGTAAAAAGCTGCTTATAGTCGGGATAAAGCTGATAAATACCCAGATCAATAACCTCTTTGGCTGCATTGGCCGCTTTTTCCCAGGCTGATTTATCGTTGCCGGGATTATTCAGCGGGCTTGCCGCATAAAGCAGCACTCTTGACTTTAAGGCCATGGCAGCACCCTTTGTGATGCGGCCCTGGTTTGTGCCGGTATAACTTAACGGTAACTGACCTGCCGCTTTATCCAGTTCACTGATGATAAAATCAAGGCATTCCTGATAGGTATTTCTCTTGACGTTAAAATCGTCGTTCAGCTCAAACACTTCAGTAATCAGAGGGACGCCACCGTAAAAACTGATGAGTTTGAAGTAAGTCCAGGCCCGGAGAAAGGCGACTTCCCCACTCAGTCGTTCTTTCAGTTCATCATTGATCGTCGCTTCTGCCATTTTCTGGAAGAATATGTTGCAGTTGGTGATGGTTGTATAATAGTTTGACCAATGATCGAGCGCGGTATTGTTCACGGCGGATAATTCTCCGCGGTTGATCAGGTGAAAGGTTTCCCGGCCTCTTCTGAATGCTTCGTCTGTTAACGGCATCATATAGTAATCAACCAAAAATCCGTGGCGGATATTATAGCAGGTATTGACATAGGCTTCAATGAGCGTAGGGTCATTCCATACGTCGGCTTCCGAAATTTTGTCCAGTGGTTTACGCTCCAGGAAATCACCGTCACAACTACCTAATCCTGCAAGGAATGCCAGTAAAACAGGGAATACTGTATGGTTTAGTACCCTTTTTTTGAAATTTGTATTAAACGTATTTTTCATGGTGTCAGAAAGTAATATTGAATCCCAGGTTATAAATTTTTTCCTGCGGATAAAATCCGCCTGTTTCACTGTTTCCTTCCGGATCGAAGTATTTTAATTTATCAAGAGTGATGAGGTTAAATCCACTGGCATAAATCCTGAGGTTCTGAATCTTCAGGGATTCAAGCACGGAAGCCGGTAATGTATAGCTGATTTCAAGATTCTTCAGACGGAGAAAACTTGCATCCCGCAACCAGAAATCAGAACGATAACCATTGATTTCGGCCTCGTAGGTTGGCAAAATAGGAAATTTAGAATTGGGATTCTCGGGTGTATATCTGTTTTCTATCCAATCCTGCAAGCTGTTTCCTGCTAAACCGGACTGTAAAAATATATACTGTTTCACAGCAGTTTGTCCTTGTAGCAAGGCATTCACCGAGAAGTTCTTATAGGATACGCCTGCGTTAAATCCAAAAGAAACTCTGGGGACATTTGTGTAATCATTGCGGATCTGGTCTTTGGCATCAATTACATTGTCGCCGTTTACGTCTCTGTATTGCAAGTCGCCTACGCGGGTCCCCACCGGGTGTGGCGAGCCGTCAATTTGCTCCTGTGTACGGTAAATACCCAATGCGTCATAATAGAGAGAGGTTCCCATCGGGTGCCCTGTCCGCATTTGCCATTCCTGCTGATTCATGGCTTCATCGATATCAATGATGGTATTTCTGGCATAGGAAATATTCGCCCCTAACTGATAGGGTAACCGGGCGGTGCGATGGGTATGGGTTAGCTGAAGCTCGAAACCCTTGTTTTCGACAATACCGATATTTTCGTTGGGCAGTTTGAGCCCTGTATACGAAGGAACGGATGCATTTCTGGCTGTGAGGATATTGTTGCGGCGTGTTTTGAATACGTCAAATTCAATACTGAGCAATCCATTCCAGAAGCTGGCCTCCAGTCCCATGTTAAGTGTTTGTGCCACTTCCCAGGTAATGTTGGTATTAGGGGTTATACCACGGTTGAGGCTTGTGACAGGGTCAGCAAAGTAATAACCTGTGCCAAAGGTATAGGTAGATAAATACTGAAAGGCATCCACCTGATCATTACCCATTTTACCGAAGGAAGCTCTGATTTTCAGATTGTCAACCGCAGGTATGTTCCTGATGAAATCTTCTTCTGAAAGTCTCCAGCCTGCGGAAACACCAGGGAAAAAGCCGTACCGGTTGCCCGCCGGAAAATTCTGTGATCCGTCATATCGGAAGCTGAAGTCGATGAGGTATTTGTCTTTAAATCCATAGTTGACACGACCGAATAAATTTCTGCGGGCGGTTTCAAATCCTGTACCCGAATTATCTTTGTCCGCGGCTCCTCCGGCATATAACTGGTCAATAGTACTGGTAAGATAATTTTTGCGCAAGGCCCAGAAATTGTCTCCTTTAGTTTCTGTTTGCTCTACTGCCACAAATGAGCTTAAGGAGTGGCTGCCAAAATCAACGTCATACCTGGCTCTGAAATTGACGGTGGTACGGCTGGAGCCGTTATAGGTTTCCGTTAATTCAGGATTGGTCACTGATCCTCCGAGCCTTGAAGTATATTGGTCGGTATCCGGATTATAATCATAAACGGTCCAGGGTTTTCTGAATAATTTTGAATGAGTAAAATCACGGTCGTAAGCAATGAAACCGTCAACACCCAGTCCGTTTACCCAGGGTAGTTTGATGTCATAAGTCAGTGTTGTCTGATACAGGTTGTTTTTCTCCTTGTTGTATCCGGCCGCACCGGTTCCCATAATAAGCGGGTTTTCTCCCCTTTCAATGCCTGGAGCAACAGATCCGTCAGGATTATAAGCTCTCAGGAATGGATAGTTGCGCCAGATGGTATGAAATATGGAGGAGGTACCCATGGAAGGGAGCGTTTTGTCCTGATCGCGCGCAGCAAAGTCCAGGCCTATTTTGATGCTCTTGTTAATCTGCGCATCTACATTTGACCGGATAGAAAAATTGCTGTAAGCAATATTGCTGTTCTTCAGTATATTATCCTGGTTTGAGTAGCTTCCTGACAGGTAATATTTTATGGTTTCTGTTCCGCCCCGGACTGAAAGATTGTGCTGACTTTGTAAAGCCATCTTCTTAAAGGCTTGTTCGCTCCAGTTGGTATTAGGGTATTTAACAGGATCGCTGCCATCACGCAGCTTCCGGATTTCATCATCTGTGAACCGGTCGGGCTGGCCCTGATAATTGTATAATTCATTCATAAAGCCTGCATAAGTAGCGGCATCGGCCATTTTGGCCAGACGCGTTGGTTTTGAAAAGCCCTGGTTCATGGTATAGCTGATAGAAGGCTTTCCGGTATTTCCTCTTTTGGTAGTAATCAGAATGACACCGTTGGCAGCCTGAGCACCGTAAATGGCGGCAGAGGCATCTTTCAGGACAGAAATACTTTCTACGTCATTCGGATTGATCTGTTCAAATCCTGAGCGTCCCCAAACGCCGTCAATGACGATAAGCGGGCTGTTGTTTCCTAAAGTACTCTGGCCCCTGATAAGAATGGAGGAGCCGCTGCCAGGCTGGCCGGAACGGTTACTGGCAATAATACCCGGTAACCGGCCTGCCAGTGAATTGGAAAGATTTACTGCCGGACTTTTTTTCAGATCTTCGCCTTTGGTAACCGCAATGGAGCCGGTAAGCGTGGCTTTTTTCTGTGTACCATAACCTACGACCACCACTTCCTGAAGTGCTTTGTCCTCAGCCTGCAGTGTAATATTAATAAATGTCTGTAGGCCAACTTCCGTCTGCTGTGTCGCATAGCCGACAAACGAAAACACCAGTACCGGCCGATTGCTATCGTCTATGGTCAGACTATAACTTCCGTCGGGTTCAGAAATGGTGCCTGTCTGCGTGCCCATCAATATAATATTAACACCCGGCAACCCTTCACCTGATTCATCGGTTACTTTTCCCGTGATGGTTCTGTCCAGCTGCTGTTCATTGAAAATCTGCTGTGGTGAAAGTTGTTTCAGAGAGGATCCTTTTTCGTTGACCGGACTGATAATCACATGATCACCATTGAGCCGGTAGTCTAAAGCCAATGGCTGAAAAATGGACTGAAAAACCTCTCCTAGCGGCTTTTTTCTGGCCGAAACGGAAATCTGACGTTGAGACTGTACAATTTTAGGACTGTACATGAACTTGACACCAGCCATTTTTTCAATTTCAGACAGGACCGTGCTCAGGGATTTATTCTGAACATGAAGGGTTACCTGCTTCTCCAGGAGACTCTGTCCCGGAGCGCGTGTGCCATAGGATACACCCACTATCAACAGGAATAAACAGGCTTGTGTAATACTGATTTTCATGATTCTCAGTAACAGGTCATGCTTTTGTAAAAGGTATTTCATAGATTTGACATGCCGTCAAGGCCATTTTTGTTTGACATTTTAAAAGGAAAGTGATTGGACAAAATGTAATCCGTCAATTGTTCGCAGCAATTGACAGAACCGGACCGATGATACCACAAATGTCATCGGTCTTTTGTAAGGCCGGATATTCAGGAATTAATTACAGCCCAGTCCCTGAATCAGAATCTGACCGTCGGTAATGCTGTATTCTGCCTGAATGGTTTCGCAAATCAAATTGAGCTTTTCGAAAAAATCTTCATCGGAAAGCCAGGCAGTGAGGTTACAGTTCTTAAAAAGGTTAGTGTCATAGGAAATAGTAATGCCGTAGGCGGTTTCAAGGGTTAGGAAAACATCAGAAATGGGTGTGTTGGTAAACCTGAATTTGCTATATTTTTCAGATTCACTGATGATGACGGGAGCCGTCGCAAGTTTTTTCAGTATTTTATCTTCGCTTTTAGAGATAACGGCCTGCTGATTAGGGGTCAGAATAATTTCGGAAGTGGAGGGCGCAGCCTCGGCCGTCATTTCTTTCTTCTGTACCGTTACTTTACCTGATACTACAGAAACGGACACATTATCCTCTTTTTCATAGGAACGTACCCAGAAAGAGGTACCTACCACTTTGGTAACGACATTACCGGAATGAACAAAAAACGGTTTGCGGGGATCCGGTTCCACATTAAAGAAGGCTTCTCCGATCAATAGAACCGATCGCTGCGTTTTGCCGAAATCCTTCATTACTCCCAAACGGCTCAGGGGACGTAGGTCTACTTTACTGCTGTCAGGCAACTGTACTCTTTTGCTTACATGAGAGTCGTTGTTGATCCATTTGATCTCCTCTGTCATAAGTGTTGCCGCCAGATTCGGAGAGGCAGGAGACGTGCTGAGCAGCTTCCATAATCCCATGCCTCCTAAAAAGACGATCACCAGCACGGAAGCTACTTTCCATAGCAGTAATCTGTATATTGGGGTGTGGTGCTGGTCTTTGAGTTTCAGCAGAATATGCTCAATAGCCTTATCCGTTTCATCCTGACTGACTTCCTCAGGAATATATTGCAGGCCAATGACCATGGAACGGGCCTGATCAATAATGGCTTGCTTGTCTGTATTTTCCGTATACCAGTTTTCCCAGAATGAATCCTTTTCATTCAGCTCACCCAGAACCCATTTTCTGAAATACAGATCCTGCACAAAATCTTCCAGGGTGAAGTCTTCGTAACTTTTCATGGGTACATCCAGTTGTTTCGAATGAATTTTATTGCTTCATACACCAGATTCACTGCAGAATGGTAATTGATAACCATTGTACGGGCAATTTCATCATAGCTTAATTCCTGATAAAAGCGTAAGTAAACAGCCTCTCTTTGTCTTTTGGTTAACCGTTCAAGGCTGATATGCAGTTTTTTCAGGTCCTCATGCTGTATTTCATTGTTGATCAGGTAAGTTTCGATGGCAAACTGCACTTCAAATTCATAATCATCCTTCACTTCGCTTGCTTCCCTGAACCATTTGATTTTATTGGATTCGCGCAGCAATTTTCTTCTCAGTGCAATCAGTAAATACGATTTGGGAGTGAGAACATCCGCGAGTGATTCACGTGTTTTCCACAATTCCAGAAACAAATCCTGTATACAGTCTTTAACAAATTCACGGTCTTTCTGAAAACGGTTGCCATAATTCAGCAGTGCCGGATAATACAGTTGCATAAGTTCTGTGAAAGCCTCTTCTTCCCCTTGTTTGAATGCCAGCCATATATGTCCGGCATACTCCTCCTGGGGAATATTCCGTAGCTGTGCCCTTCTGGCATGGGAAATTTTTGAACTCAACATGAAAGATCAGTTTGGCTTTTTTCTGACAGATTAATGGCCTTCATATATACAGAGACAGTAATTGGGAATAAGTCCTGAAAAAATTGAAGTTTTTTTAATATTATTTTCAGAAGAGAGAGAAATGCAGGCTTCCGGGCCGAAATTACAGAGAGTTTATTAATTTGAAAGAATAAAGGGGAGAAGAGTAAAAGGGTGTGTAAGTATTCAGATACAAGCCTGCATCGTGTCAGAAAAAGCTGACAAATCACAAAAGGAGGAGGATCGCCAATCGTCCTGCTGACAACAGCGTGACCTGTATTAACCGTTACAGGGAGTCTTAAGTGGTTTTGTTTCGTATTTTATCAGTAATCAGTAATCAGTAAAGTGAAGTTCATAATACATCCCGTATCTCCTCTACTTTGTCAAACACGCTTTTGGCAAACGGACACAGTGGTATGATTTTCAGGTTGTTGTCACGGGCATAGTCCACGGCTTTCATGACCAGTTTTTTTCCTACACCCTGACCGGCGAATGCTTCATTTACTTCGGTATGGTCAATAATAAATTTATGATCGCCGGCCCATACGTAAAACATCCGGCCTGCCACACTTTCACCATCAAAGGCTTCAAAATGGCCGTTTTTTTCATTATTTACCTGTCTGATGTCCATATTTATTTTATTTGAGATTTGTGTTGATTTCAATAGGATTGCTGAGTACTTTATGAATAGGACAGGCATTGGCAACCGCCAGCAGTCTGCTTCTTTGGGCATCATCAAGGTCACCCGTCAGCCGGATATCCCTGACAATGGTTGATTTATTTGCTTTGGTGTCCCGCTCAAATGTAACGTCAATGCTTACTTTTTCGAGCGGCCACTGTTTCTGGTCAGCATACATTCTCAGGGTAGCGGCAGTGCAGGCCGCTAATGAGGAAGCAAGGAGTTCTGAAGGTGAAAATCCCAGATTTTCACCACCCATCGAAACAGGTTCATCAGCAATAATAAGATTACCGGCAGTCCGGATTTCAGTACGGAAACGTTGCTTGCCTATCTCGGCGGTTATATGACTCATGAAGATCTGGTTTATGGGGTAACTGAATAATTGCTTATGACCGGAAAAACGGTTATGACTTGGTTAATTGTCCTGGTCCTTAAACCTGAAAGAAGATAACATCAGTTCTCCCATTCTTCTGTATTCTTCAGTTTTGTCCTGTTCATAGGTAAAAGTCAGCACATAAGATTTACCGTTTCGCA
This sequence comes from Telluribacter sp., assembly GCA_040391535.1. Taxonomy (GTDB): domain Bacteria; phylum Bacteroidota; class Bacteroidia; order Cytophagales; family Spirosomataceae; genus JBEBXQ01. The sequence goes on from JBEBXQ010000102.1 coordinate 8,175, forward strand.
AGAAATAATTTTGCTCAAACCTTAATTTATATGCCCCCTGCTCGCCCGTAAATGCTATTTTGTGATACTGTACAGAATCGTTTTTGACAGTTTTACTTTCCAGTATGGAAGAATTCTGAATCATACTTTTAATCTGATTTTCAGACAGGCTGACATATTGATTCATATCCATATTTTTCCCCTCCAGATCCTGTATGAGCAGATTTACGTTTTCCTTGAACTTGTCCTGTTCATTATCGAGGGGTGCAAAAAGGATAAAACTGGAGCCCATCGTGCCACTGGTATCAATAACCCAGTCCTGCGGATGCAGAATAGAATAATTTTCCTTTTCAAATTTCCACCAATTGATATTCGTACCGGTGATGGTTTTGCTTTTTTTCACAACCGTCTGCTGGGCCGAAGCCAATACAGAAGGAAGAAGGAACAGAAATAACAGCAGCTTTTTCATTTGATGCGGATGTAATAAGAGAATTAAAAGTGATCAGAAAACAGACCGAAAGATGAGAAAAATTGATTTAGGATGCAAATGATAAACGGACAGGGTGCAGAAAAGCACTTGTATGTGCGGAATCGCACCTGTTTTTATTTGGTTTATTTTGTATATATCTGATAATCAATTAGTTAACTGTGGAATAATTCTGGTACAATATACGGTCAGTCATAGCTTTAAAAGAACGAACACCCAATAGCAGATGGACAGAGCATTATCCCCTGAACAGCAACGGATACAAAGAATTCGCAGGATTATCCCACTGATGGTGGTGCTGCTTATCCTTGCCGCAGGCGTATGGTATCTGAATCATTCATTGGGGAATTCACTGGAAGTAAGCCGTATCCGTACAGCCAAAGTGGAGAGGGGGCCAGTGGAAAATACCATAGCCGCTTCGGGTGAAGTGATTCCGGCTTATGAACAGATTATCACTTCTCCCGTGAGGGCGGGAATCAGGAATGTATTGCTGACACCCGGGTCGACAGTTCAGCCGGGGGATGCTATTCTGGAACTTGATAAATCGCTGATTATGATGGAGCTGGAAAAAATGAAAGACCAGCTGGCATTGAAACATAACCAGATAGAAAAGTTGAAGCTGAAACTGAATAAAGATCTTTTCGACGCGGATATTAACGACCGTATCAAGTCGCTGAATATCACAAGACTCAGGGCTGATCTGGAAGATACAAGGAGGTTGCTGAAAGTGGGCGGTGCTACCCGTGAAGATGTTACCCGCGCCGAAAACGTACTGCAGATTGCAGAACTGGAGAAGAAACAGCTGGAAAATGATCTCACATACAATCAGGAATCAATGGGGGCAGGACTGGCCGAGGTAAAGCTTGCCGCTGATATGGAAGAGAAAAATGTGAAGGAACTGGAGTATAAGCTGAATCTGGCTGACATACGGGCCGACCGTAAAGGGGTGCTGACATGGGTGAATGAAAACATCGGCTCGGCAATCGGTGAAGGAGAAATGCTGGCGAAAGTGGCGGATCTGGGCAGTTATCGTATCGAGGGTTCCTGCTCGGATATCTACACCGGACAGCTTGAGCAGCAAATGCCGGTGATTGTAAAAATTAATGAGGTAAACCTGCGTGGTACTGTCACACAGATTAAACCCGTCGTTAAAAACGGAGTGGTACAGTTTGTGGTTCAGCTTGAAGATCCGCATCATACTTCGCTCAGACCAAATATGAAAGTGGAAGTCTTTCTGGTTACAGGCCAGCGTCTTCAAACTTTAAGGGTGACCAACGGCCCGGCGTTTAAAGGAAAAATCAGGCAAAATGTATACGTGCTGAAAGAGGGGATTGCTCATCTGCGGGAAGTGGAAACAGGGCTTTCCAACTTTGACTTTGTAGAAATAAAAACCGGACTTCAGGAAGGAGATCAGGTGATTCTGACAGATTTGAGTGAATATGAGCCGGCGCGTGAATTGAAAATTAAACCCTGAAATCAGCTTATGTCCGCATTACGCATTCTGATATTGATTGTGAACATCCTGCTTTGGTTATCAGGCTGGCTCACCGCGCAAACCTTACGTCTGAGCCTGGAGGAAACGGTTGCATTGTCTAAAAACCAATCTCTGGCATCAAGGCAGGCGGAGACGCTGAAGAAAACCAATTACTGGCAATACCGCTCATTTCTGGCCGATTATAAGCCTCAGTTAAGCCTGAACGGAACACTGCCTGGTTTTACCCGCTCTTATGTAGAGGTAACGCAACCCGACGGATCAATCGCGTTTCAGTCGGTTTCCAACAATAATTCGCAGGTGAATCTGGCACTGACACAAAGTATTGCCCTCACCGGAGGAACCGTTTATCTTCAAAAACAGCTACAGCGGTTTGATAATTTTGTACAGCATAATACAGTATATAACGGAATCCCTTTTGCTGTCGGGATTCAGCAACCGCTTTTCAGGTATAATCCGATGAAATGGGAACGCAGGATCAGTCCTTTGTTGTATCAGGAAGGTGACCGCCGGTATTACCAGGATATGGAAGCCATCGCACTGAACGCAACCGATTTTTATTTTGAATTGCTGATAGCGCAGGTTAACTGGAAAATGGCAGAAGCCAATCTGGCCGGTAATGAAAAACTATGGCAGGTGGCTGAAGAAAAACTGTTGCTCGGGAAGATTTCTGAGAATGATTTCCTGCAGCTGCAAATGGCTGTATTATCTTCAAAAAAAGCATTGGCTGCATCGTCACAAACGGTCGAATCGGCAACTCTGCGATTAAAAATGTTCCTGGGTATCAGGGAAGATGAAGCCGTTGAGCTGGATATTCCTGTCATCGGAAATCCTTATGAAGTAGATAAGCAACTGGCAGTGGAACAGGCCTACCTCAACCGTTCAGAGGCCATGGCCTTTCAGCGGCAATTGCTGGAGAGTGACAGAGATGTAAATAAGGCAAAAAAAGAGAATGGACTTAATGCTGCCTTGAATGCAACCTTTGGTTTATCAAGCCAGGGACGCTACCCGGGTGATGTCTATCGCAATCCGCAGGACAGGGAATTTGTGGAGATTCAATTCGCTTTGCCCATAATGACCTGGGGAAGAAATAAGGCCAGAACAGCCGAAGCGCTAGCCAACCAGGAATTTGTTCAGCAGTCTGTAGCACAGGGTAAGCTGAACTTTGAGCAGGAAATTGTAACGCAGGTAATCTTATTGAAAATGCTGCAGCAGCAGGTAAAGCTGACGCAGTCGGCGGATGAGCTGGCTGGCAGGCGCTATCAGATCGCACAGGACCGCTTTGTACTGAATAACCTGAGTGTAACGGACCTGAACATAGCCTTACAGGAAAAAGATACGGCCAAGCGTGATTTTATCCTGGCGCTGCGGGATTACTGGAAAGCGCATTATAATCTTCGTAAACTTACCCTTTATGATTTTGAAAATCAGAAAGAAATAGTGGAAAAAGAACGGATATAGAAACAGTCTGTTAAGCTGAATTTTTACAAAGCAAAACCCAAAAAATCAATACGCCATGATCCGACTTCAGCAAGTTGAAAAAGTTTACAGAACCAGTACCATCGAAACACTGGCATTGAACAACATTAACATTCAGATCGAAAAGGGAGAATTTGTGTCTGTTATGGGACCCTCCGGGTGTGGAAAAAGCACACTGCTTAACCTGATGGGATTACTTGATGAACCATCAGCCGGAGACATCACCATTGACGGCACCAGTGTCCGGAATTACTCAGATAAAGCACTTGCCCGTTTACGGAACCAGAAACTGGGTTTCATATTCCAGAGCTTTCACCTGATTAATGATCTGTCAGTACTTGATAATGTAGAAATCCCGCTTTTGTACCGGTCAGGCAGCAATGCAGAACGCAGGCGTCTGGCAAAGGATGCCCTTGAAAAAGTAGGGCTGAGTAACAGAATGAACCATTTCCCTACACAGTTGTCGGGCGGACAAAAACAGCGGGTAGCCATTGCCCGGGCCATCGTAGGCAGGCCGGAGATCATCCTGGCCGATGAGCCGACCGGGAATCTTGACAGTGTGATGGGCAACGAAATCCTGGACATCCTGCAAAAACTCAACCAGGACGGAACCACCATTGTGATGGTTACACACGACGAGTCCATGGCCAAAAGGACACACCGGCTCATCAGATTGTTTGACGGTACCCAGGTTTTGTAACATTCATCCGAAATCAAAAAAATATGTTTGCCAACTACATTAAAATAGCCTGGAAAGTGCTGCTGCGGAATCCTTTCTATACGTTTATAACTCTGTTCGGGATCAGCCTTACCCTGACGGTGATCATGGTACTTACTTCTTTTATTGATCATATGATCGGCAGTAATTACCCTGAAGTAAACCGCTCGCGGTCGCTCTATATAAGTTTTCTTGCCAGAAGAGATTCTGTCAATACGGGCATGATGCGAGGGCCTATGACCTTTCAGTTTTTGTCCGACCATGTGAAAACCCTGAAATCAGCTGAAAAAGTCAGTATCTTTTCCTTTTTCAGTTCGTCTAATGCGTATGCAGGCTCAAAGAAAATTAACCTGCAGATCAAATATACCGACAGTGAATTCTGGGAGATCATGAAGTTTGATTTTCTTGAAGGTAAACCTTATTCAGATGCCGAGATCCGGGGAAGTCAGCATGTAGCGGTCATTACCCATACTTTAAAACAACAGTATTTTCAGGACAAGGACGAGGCGGCAATTGGTAAAACCATCGAAATTGAAGGAATCGGTTACAGAGTCATCGGAGTGGTTAAGGGCAGTCCGGTTACCCGTATCTATACCGCGGCAGATGTCTATTTCCCTTATACTGCACCCAAAAGCGGTTATGATCAGAAGGGACTGAACGGACGGTTTGTGGCCGTGGCGATGAGTGCTGATAAGCAATCGCTGAAAGCCATGAATGATGAATTTCAGGCCAGAATCAGTCAGATACCTCCGGATGTGGACGGCCGGAAATTTACAAGTCTTGAGGTGCCGAGCCAGACATTTACCGACATATTTCTTTCAACAGTAAGTCAGATGGGTCCAAATGGCAAAACGATCTTCTACGCTGCTGTTGCCTTTATTCTGCTGATGATTCTGGGGTTGCCGGCAGTAAACCTGGTCAATGTAAATGTAAGCCGCATTTTTGACCGGGCTTCTGAAATCGCCGTCAGAAAAGCGTTTGGGGCGCCAGTCAATACCTTGCTGTGGCAGTTTCTTGTAGAAAATATATTCATTACCCTCATTGGGAGCGGTATAGCGCTGCTTTTAACCTTCGGGATCATCAGCTGGGTTAATGCGAGCGACTGGATAGCGCATCTGGATCTGACCGTCAATCTGAACGTTTTTCTTATCAGTATGCTGGTTACCTTGTTTTTCGGCCTGCTGTCGGGAGTGCTGCCCGCTTACCGTATGTCACGCTTAAAAGTAACAGATGCCCTCAAGGCCTGAAACAGGATCTAATCTTAAAAATGAATCAATATGCTACGTCATTTTTTTAAACTTATATGGAATAAAAAGAAAGCCAATTCTCTGCTGATGGTAGAAATATGGGCTTCTTTTCTGGTCCTCTTCGGAGTAGGTTCACTGATTATCTATACGATCCGTAATTATATCGAACCTATTGGTTTTGAATATGAAAATGTGTGGGCACTTACTGCCGATCAAATGAATGATACAACTGAGATCGTCGGGAAAGGACAACAGGCAATAGCCCGGATCAGGTCTTACCCGGAAGTACTGTCGGTCAGTAATATGAGCAGCAATTTTCCGTACTCTAACAGCATGATGAATAATGCATATGAATATAATAAAAGAAAGGTGCAGGCCAGTACCTTAATAACAGATGAAAACTTCGGGGAAACATTGGATATTGAAATGCTCGAAGGAAAATGGTTTACCGCTGCTGATAGTGTAGGAAAGTATAAGCCAGTGGTCATCAACCATAAAATGAAAGAAGAGTTGTTTGAGAATGAAAGTGCAGTAGGGAAAGTGATCAGCGATAAGTATAAGGTGACAGGTGTAACCGGGTATTTTAAAGAGAAAGGGGAATTTGATAAAAACAAACCTATACTCTTTGAACAGGTTTCAGGTAAATTCTGGAATTCCGTAATTCTCATGAAGGTAAAACCCGGAACCGATGCTCATTTTGAAGCAAAACTGGTGAAGGATGTGACTTCCATGCTGAAAGACTGGACACTGGAGGTAGATTATCTCACGGACTCCCGTCAGAACCAGCACAGAATTACACTGGTACCTGTCGTGATTTTCCTCGTGGTAAGTCTGTTCCTGCTGGTAAATGTGGCCTTCGGGTTATTCGGTGTGCTGAATCTGAACATTGCTAAAAGGAAAAATGAGATAGGCCTGAGAAGGGCATTGGGGGCTACCGAAAGGAATATCGCATTGCATTTTATAGCCGAAATGTGGGTAATTGCTACATTCAGTATCGTCGTGGGGCTCCTTTTTGCGGTTCAGTTTCCGTTGCTGGATGTTTTTGGGTTACCTTCGGGAGTGTATTTCCTGGCCATTCTGGCATCCATCGGGATTATTTACGGTATCGTTACGTTATGTGCATGGTATCCGAGTGCGCAGGCTTCCCGTATCAACCCGGCCACGGCGCTGCATGAAGAATAGGTTTTCCGGCTGAAGTACGCAGCTGTTTACGGAAATGAAGTGACCCGGGAGGCGGAAGCCGCTTCCGCAGAAAACTTTTAAGAGAACAGATTCACCGTGCCGTGAATCATTTGTAAACTGTATTTTTACACAAAAAACAATATGCTTCTGATAGTTGACGACGATATGGCCATTCGCACCTCTCTTTCTCTTTTGTTTAAGAAGGAAGGATATGATGTAACAGGTGTCGCCTCGCCATCGGAAGCATTGCAATGGCTTTCAGCTAATACACCTCAACTGATTATTCTGGACCTGAATTTTTCTATTGAAACATCCGGTGAAGAAGGGTTGAAATTATTACAGGAAATACGGGACAGGTATAGTGCCGTTCCGGTTATTCTGCTTACAGGATGGGGAACGATTGAACTGGCAGTGAAAGGAATGAAAATAGGAGCCAGAGACTTTATTACAAAACCCTGGCAAAATGATCATTTGCTGAAATCGGCCCGCACATTACTGAACCTGAATGCTGCTCCGCCTGAATCCCTCTCCCGCAGGCAACTTGATAATCAGTATCATTTTCATCAGATCATAGGAGAAGATCCCAAACTGCTGGAAATCCTGCGTACGGTTGCCCGTATAGCCCCGACAGAAGCTTCTGTCCTGATCACGGGTGAGAGCGGAACCGGTAAGGAGTTAATCGCGGAGGCGATTCACCGGAACAGTAAACGTAAAGGGAAGCCTTTTGTAAAAGTAAACCTGGGCGGGATTGCCTCTACGCTGCTGGAAAGTGAATTGTTCGGCTATACCCGTGGTGCATTTACAGATGCCAGAACCGACCGCGCCGGGCGTTTTGAAATGGCTGATAAGGGTACCGTTTTCCTGGATGAGATCGGGGAGTTAAGTCTGGCAGATCAGGTAAAGCTATTACGGGTTTTGCAGGAAAGGACCTTTGAACCGCTGGGGAGCAGTAAAACCAGAACGGTAGACATCAGGGTAATTTGTGCTACCAACAGGAACCTGGAGGAAATGGTAGCGGCCGGTACTTTCAGGGAAGACTTATATTACAGGATTAATCTGATAACCATTCAGCTACCGGCGCTGAGAGAAAGAACGGAGGATATACCGTTACTGGCGAATGCTTTTGTGTATAATCTTCGGGAAATCTATGGCCGGCCGGATATGCAGATAAGTAAATCTGCCGCGAGGTGGCTCAGGACGCTCCCATTGCCGGGTAATATCAGGCAGCTGAAGAATCTGGTAGAACGGAGTGTATTACTGGCCGGTGGAGATTTGCTGGAAATGGAGGATATCAGTAAACATTTGCCGGAACAGACTCACCCACGGACAGTAAATGCGTCATTACCTGAAATGACCCTGGAAGAAATGGAATATCAGATGATTGTCCGGGCGATGGAATTTCACAGAAACCGGTTGTCAAAGGTGGCTGAATCGCTTGGGATTACCCGGTTTTCATTATACCGCCGACTCGAAAAATACGGCATTACTTACGATGCGGATAATCTATGAAAATCTCTACCCGGCTCCTGTACATTTTTTATATTCTGATTCTTCATATTGTACTGATATTGCTGGTATACAAAACGTTGTCTGGAAATAAGCTGATTTTCATTGTCTCAGAGTTGTTTTTACTGATTTCCTTGCTGGTGTCAGTGATCATTTACCGTCGGATGGTCAGGCCGGTAGCTTTTTTTAAAGCAGGGATGGAAACCATCAGGGACAAGGATTTTACAGTGAAGCTGGTCAGTTCAGGAAATGATGAAACCGATGCGTTCGTACAGGTTTATAACCTGATGATAGATGAACTGCGAAAGGAAAGAACACAGTTACTTGAACAGCATTTTTTTCTCGGGAAACTGATTGAAGCGTCTCCTGTGGCCATCATTGTTCTTGATTTTGATGAAAAGATTGTATCTGTGAATCAGAAATTCAAAACACTTTTTTCGCTGACAAGCGATGATGTGGCGGGCCAGCCGCTGGATTTTCTGGATCAGGACATTATAGCACACCTGGCTGCGCTTCCGGTTGGGGGATCGGAAACGGTGAAAATCAATAATATTGAAACTTTTCGTATCCATAAATCACACTTTATGGATCGGGGCTTTCGCCGGCTTTTTATTACTATTGAAGAGTTGACAGCCGAAATGCTGGAATCTGAGAAAAACGCTTTCGGTATCATTATCCGGATGATGGCTCATGAGGTCAATAATACCCTGGGAGCAACAAATTCTATTCTGGAAACCAGTATTCAGTATCTGCCGGAAGCCTATGCAGACCTATCAGGCGCATTGACGATTGCATTGGAAAGAAATAATCAGCTGAAAATGTTCATGCGTAATTTTGCCGATGTGGTACGTCTGCCATTGCCTGTTAAGCAACCTGTAGCAGTAGATAGTCTGATAAAACGGACGACACAGTTCATGACACCTCTGGCTGAGCAGGAAGGCTTGAATTTAGTGGTGGATATCTTAGCACATCCTGTTATTTTACTTGATGCTGCGCAGATAGAGCAGGTACTGATTAATGTGATTAAAAATGCCATTGAAGCTTGTGAAAGCGGAAATGAAATCCGGATAGAATTACGGAGCAATAACCTGGCTATCCGGAATAATGGCAAACCCATTACTCATGAAATAAGCTCCCGGCTGTTCACACCCTTCTATTCAACCAAATCTACCGGACAGGGTATCGGGCTTACGTTAACGAAGGAGATTCTCCGGAATCATGGATTTGCATTCTCTCTGAAAACCAGTGAAGACGGATGGACAGCATTTGAAATAGGGTTTTAAAGCAATTAATCTTACCTGAAGAAGGTGATCTGAAATTTCGTAAAGTTTTTTGATTACTATTCAGATGATAGCGAACCTTTTTTGTGTGGAAAAGCTTATTTTATACTGATTTTTACAGCGAGTTACGGCATTATTTCTTCTTCAGATCCTCACGCAAACGCGCTACAAAGTCTTCCGTAGTCTCGGCCA
>JBEBXQ010000103.1:0-17606 GCA_040391535.1 Telluribacter sp.
TTTCGGGGGTGTTGCCGCTTCGGTGGCTATACGCGATCTGATTGGCAAATAGTTCCCGGAATACATTCCTTAATGGTTACCTCTGGGAAATCATATTGTATTTTTCTAAGTTAAATATATTCAGGAAATTTGTATTGTCAAATAACACCATTTCAGATATGGAATTAGGAATCAGTACGTTCGGAGAATTATCGCCCGATCATAAAGCCGGAGGGGCCGTAAATGCTCATCAGCGCATGCAGGAGCTTCTGGAAGAAATAAAACTGGCCGACGAAGTTGGCCTTGATGTATATTCAATAGGTGAGCACCATCGTGAAGACTATGTCGTTTCGGTACCCGAAATGGTATTGTCGGCCGGTGCATCCATCACCAAAAATATTCGTTTGTCGAGTGCCGTAACGGTTTTAAGCTCTTCAGACCCGGTTCGTATTTTCCAGAACTTCGCTACACTGGATCTGATCTCGGGAGGACGGGCGGAGATTATGGCCGGACGAGGCTCTTTTATCGAATCATTCCCTGTTTTCGGAAAAGATCTGAACCATTATGACGATCTGTTTGCCGAAAACCTGGAGTTATTGCTGGCGTTAAACAAATCGGAAAAAATTACCTGGAAAGGTAAATTCCGTCCGGCACTGAGTGACGTGGGTATCTATCCGCGTCCGTTACAGGAAGAAATCCCTGTATGGCTGGCAGTAGGTGGCACACCTTCTTCCGCTGTCCGTGCCGCGAAACTGAACCTGCCCATGACACTGGCTTTTATCGGTGGCACACCTGACCGGTTTGTTCCCTTTGCCAATTTATATAAGGAACAGGCGAAAGCCGCCAATCACCCGGTAGACAAAACACGGTTTGCGCTGAATACCCATTTTTACGCAGCCGATACCTCAGAGCAGGCGGCCGAGGAATTTTACAAACCTTACACTACGGTAATGAACCGGATAGGGCGTGAAAGAGGCTGGTCGCCTATGGGTTGGGACCAGTATCAGTTCATGCGTGAGCAGGGACCGATGATGGTCGGCAGCCCGGAACAAATTACGGAGAAAATATTGTTATTTCATGAGATGTTCGGTAATACCCGCTACCTGGCTCAGTTAATGACCGGACCGGCCATGCCGCATCTTAAAACATTGCATGCCATTGAACTGTTCGGAACTAAAATTGCTCCGGCAGTGAGAAAAGCATTGCAGAAATAAACTAAAAAAACATAGTTATGTCATCACCTAAAATGAAAGTCAGAATCTGGAGCGACGTAATGTGCCCGTTCTGCTATATCGGAAAGCATCATTATGAAGCCGCGCTGGCTGAATTTGCTGATAAGGATTTTATTGAAACAGAGTGGCAGAGTTTTCAGCTGGATCCTGAATTTCCGACAGGCAAAGACAAAAACGGAAGCACAAAGGAATACCTGATGACCCGGAAAGGGATCAGTGAGGAACAGGTGGATCTTATGCAGGATCACGTAGAAAGAATGGGCCGGGAATCCGGACTGGATTTTCACCTGAACCAGAGCATTATGGCCAATTCTTTTGATGCGCACAGGCTGATACAGCTTGCCAAAACCAAAGGACTGGACAATGTCATGGAGGAAAAACTGTTTGCAGCACACTTTACCAGCGGCGAAGATGTGGGTGACCATGACGTTTTGAAACGGCTGGGAACCGAGGCAGGCTTAGCCGGTGAAGAGATTGAGCAGGCACTGACCGACGACCGTTATGCATATCTTGTCAATCAGGATAAACGGGAAAGTGAGCAGCTGGGTATCCGGGGCGTACCCTTTTTTGTACTCAATAACCGTTATGCCATTTCGGGTGCACAACCCAAAGAAGCCATTCTGCAAACACTGGAAAAAGCTTTCGGCGAATGGAGAAAAGATAACCCGGTTTTACAGATGGAAGTATCAGAAGGACCGGCCTGCACTCCCGACGGAGTTTGTGACTGATCTGAAAAATACCCTGCCAATGTTCAGTCCATAAAAACATCTGATCCGGACAGTGTCCGGCTTCAGAAAAGCTCACAAAAATCCTCCGGCAAACGCCAGGGGATTTTTGTGTTTTATACCATTTTTCTAATGCGGATTCCGGGTTTATTGATTTTCGGATTTCTCTGATTTTTATTCAATTTCATTTTTTACTTGCGTGATTTTTTAATCGTCATAATCATTTAACCCAGATAACGCGTTAGGAATGCTGACGAAATAAGCGGGGGTCGCCCTCGACTTTTGCAAACTATTCGTGATGCTCGATTGCAGGCCTATCGGGATAGGTCAAAAGAGAGCGGAAGCGAATAGGAAGCAAAATAAAATTGTAGGCCATGAGCTAATGCGGAATTTGGGTTTAATCAAGTGAACCCTGGTTCAGACTTTCTGCGTTTATTTCGTTCAATACTAAGGTTTGTAGTTCATCTTTTGGTAATAACAATTGGTATTCGGCTACGCCAATGGGCTTATTAATGTCCTGCAAAGCTATTTCCACATCCAAATGGTCTTTGTCGGCACAGAGAATAATGCCAATAGACGGGTTTTCGTTTTCGCCTCTTTCCAATTTATCCAACAAGGAAAGATAGAGGTTCATCTTGCCTGCATATTCGGCTTTAAAACTGCCAATCTTTAATTCAATAGCTACCAAAGACTGTAATCCTCTGTGGAAGAAAAGCATATCCACAAAGTATTCTTTGTTGTTGTATTCCAATCGGTATTGGTTGCCTATAAATGAAAACCCTTTTCCTAATTCCAACACAAACGCCCTGATTTTGGTTATCAACCTGTTTTCTAATTCCGACTCTTTTACGGGTTCTGTAATACCCAGAAATCCGAGATTGTACGAGCTTTTAAATACTTCGTTGGCATATTCGGCACTTATTTCAGGTAATGTATTACTGAAATTATTGGTTTTCAGTTGATTTCCGGCACGGCTGTAACTGTCCATTTTGATGGCATTGAGCAATAAATCCCTTGACCAGCCTTTTGTAGCCACTTCATTGGCATAAAACTCAACCGCAGCAAGTGATTGTACTTTGTTGAGCAATAGTATATTGTGCCCCCACGGCAAAACTGCGACGCTGCGTCGCAGTTTTTCATCTGCTAATTGATAACGCTCATAAAACCGCTTCATATCCCATAAGTTGCGTGGTGATAAACCCATATCGGGAAATTCGTTTTTGAGGTCAATGGATAATTGTTTTACAACACCACTTCCGTAGCCTTCTTCTAACTGTTTTTCAAAGAGTAGTTTTCCCAAATTCCAATACACGGAATTTGCAGTACTGTTTATCTGCTTTGCGATTAGCGTTCGGGCAGTATTAATTTGTGCCACAGCCTGTAGCAGTATTTCTCTGTAATCCGAATCGTTGATGTTTATTTGTTTACTCATTTGTCTGAACACGATTTTTAAGATGTCAGGATGTTCAAGATGAAGTGTTCTTTAGATTTTTATTAAATACACGATGGTATTCTAATCTCAGTGCTCCAAAGTTTATAAGAAGGCCATCAGCAATGTTGTATGCTTCGCAATAATTAATTGCCTGTGCTTTATGAACCTCTTCTGATTTTTCAATGGCTTTTATTTCTACCATTACTTTACCTTCAATAAAAAAAATCCACTCTTCTGGTACCTACGTTATAACCTTTGTACTCCAACGGCATTTCTAATTGCTCTTTGATGTTCAATGCCATTTTGATTTAATTCTATACTCAATGCTCTTTGATAAACAACTTCCTGAAAACCATTCCCCATTTGATTGTGAACTTCCATTGCACAACCCATTATTTTATGAGTAAGGATGTTTATTTCTTCTGTTTTCATTTCTTTTTACCAGTTATCATGTCCGTTATATTTATCCTATAAATCCTGGCAGACATCATAAGTTGCTCAATCAGTTGTGCTTCTATTTGTTTTTTACTCATTCGTCTATCAATAAATCTTTAGCATTACTTTTGCAATCCGATACAAATCCTCAATGCTTGGTTGTCTCATGTTTCGAGCGTACCTGTTAACCGTGTTGTAACTTTTGTTCAACTTTTTAGCAAGCCCGGCTTATGAGATTCCTTTCTCTTTTAAAACGTCTTTCATTCGGTTCATTGTTTTTAACTGGTCGAAGATAGTAAAATCGACACTGTCAAACAGGGTAAAAGTCCACTATCTTTTCGTGGGCAGGAAAAGGTAAGCCCTTTTGTTTTTTGGCATTGGGTTTTATTGTTGGAAAAACAAATGTACTTGCTTAACCAATTCACATGCAGTACATACCAATGACCTGTACCGATAACACGACTACGCCCTGTCAGAAAAGCTGCACTTTTTTTCGCATACCTTCATTTTTTAATATAGATTAAAAATTCCCGTTTTCAGAGGGTGTTCCTTTGCATTGTTAAATAACCAGACAATGAAGAAGCCAACATCAGAAAACAGTTTTCATCATGTATATATCGCAGATGATAACGGAATGCCTGAGATTTTTCCGATCATCAGATCCCGGGTTTCAGAAAAAGCAGATCAGCATATTTCACTGATTTATTATTCAGAAAATAACCGGTATACCTTCCGGCGTGAACTTGAAGTGCTACGTCAGCACCATCCCGCACAGTTTCTCATTTTCTATGAAAACCTCATTCCTGACCGCGCACCGGATATGATACAGGAAACGATTGAAGTTATCCTCAATGCAAATACCATGTCCTGCATGGATTTTACACTGGCAGGAGACCTCGAATTGCTGGAAGAAATGAAGGACAAGCTACTTTTTCTGGGCATTGAAAAAAAGGAAATCCACCTGATCAGTCCGGACAACTATTTTCAAATCAACTAATTATTATACTCATAGCATACATAACAACTTGACAATGAAACGAAATCATATTTTTCAGGCAATGGCTCTGGGCTTATTCCTGAGCAGCTGTAACTCAGACCAGCCATCCACTCCGGCAGAGGAGTCAACCCGGCAAAATGCCGTACCGGTCATCGTCACTCACCTGCAACCGGTAAAAGGTGCCGGCGAAATTTCCATCAGCGGGAACATTGAAGGCAACAAAACGGTAAGACTTGGTTTTATGGTAGCTGGTAAAATCAATCATATAGCAGCCGCAGAAGGGCAGCCGATCTCAAAAGGACAGCTCGTAGCCAGCCTTGATCCGGCCAGTTATCAGATCGCCAAAGAATTGGCAGACATTCAGGTAAATGCCACTGCGGATGAATTCAACAGACTTAAAATCATGCACGAACGTAATAGTCTGAGTGACGGCGATTTTTCAAAAGTTAATTTTGGTCTGCAACAGGCCAAAGCTCAGCAGAAACTTCAGGAAAAAAACCTGGCGGATACCCGTCTTTATGCACCCATTAGCGGGGTCTTATTAAAAAAACTGGGAGAAACAGGTGAAATTACCGGAGTGGGCACACCGCTTTTTGTGATTTCTGATATCAGTACAGTCAAAGTAAACGCGTATATACCGGAAGGGGAACTGCACCGTATCCGCCTGGGACAACCGGCACAGGTAACCGTATCGGCATTGAATGAAACTTTTACAGGTAAAGTGGTAGAGGTAGGCTCTGCTGCTGATATTACTTCAAGGGCGTTTACGGTGAAAATTGAATTACCCAATCCTAAAAGGCTGATTCGTCCGGGTATGATTGCCGAAGTCAGGCTTCAGGCTGATCAGGAAACCGAAATACTGGCATTACCTGCTGAGGCCGTATTACATGGGCTTGACAATCAGAGCTATGTATATGTGGCCGACACTGCACAACAGAAAGTATTTAAACGCAACATCAGTGTAGGAGCACTGACAGATAATAAAATCACCATCACTTCAGGACTGAATCCGGGAGAAGCAGTAGTGATTGCCGGACAAAACAAACTGACCGATGGAGTATCGGTTTCCATTCAAAAATAATTACAGCTATGAATCTGATACAATCAGCATTAAAATACAAGCACGTAACCCTTTCTGTGTTATTGCTGCTCTTCGCTATCGGTGTTGATTCACTGTTGAATATGCCCCGTCGCGAAGACCCTAAAATTACCATCCGCCAGGGCCTGGTGATCGCCTATTATCCCGGTGCCACCTCCATTCAGGTAGAAGACCAGGTAACCCGCAAACTGGAGCAATACCTTTTTCAATATGAAGAGGTAGATAAATCCAAAACCTATTCCACCACCAAAGATGGTATGGTCGTTGTTAACGTTGAGCTGGGTGAGCATATTAAACAACCTGATATTTTCTGGAGTAAGCTCCGGCATCAGTTACTGATTGCACGTCAGCTTGATCTGCCTGAGGGCGTAAGAGGCCCCATCGTCAACTCCGATTTCGGAGATACGGAAGCCATGGTGATCGGGATTGAAAGTAATGAATCAAGCTATGCGCAGCTGCAGGAATATACACGTAAGCTGGAAGATAATCTGAGACGCGTCAAAGCCGTTTCCAAAATCAAAAGGATTGGTGAGCAGCAGGAGGAAATTGTCGTTTCGTCCAACTCTGAGAAATTGTCACAATATGGTGTCAATCTTCAGCAGGTAGTCAAAGTGCTGCAGTCGCAGAACATGATCAATGCTACCGGTGATATTAAAACGGGCAGCAGCAAAACTCCACTTTATACCAATGGTTATTATAATTCCGAGCATGAAATTGCCCAGCAGATTGTAGGTGCGTCCAGTACTGGTGCCAATGTAAAAGTAGGTGACGTTGCCTCTATCACACGGGGCTATGCCGAACCTTCCAGCATTATTACCGTAAACGGCAATAAAGCGATGATGCTCGCCATTCAGATGCAGGAGGGCAATAATATTGTAAAATTCGGGGAAGAAGTAAACCAGGTGCTTGCCGAAGTATCAGCAGAACTGCCCGCCAGTGTCAGGTTAACCACCATCGTTAATCAGCCCCAGCTGGTGGATGAAAATATTTCACACTTTATCCATGAGTTTTTCCTGGCGATTATCGCTGTAATTGTGGTAGTGGTATTATTACTGCCCTTCCGTATTGCGACCGTAGCCGCCATGGCCATTCCTGTTACGGTGGCTGTTACTTTCGCTGTGATGCACGCATTGGGAATCGAACTGCACCAGGTGTCACTGGCGGCTTTGATTCTGGTATTGGGTATGGTGGTAGACGATGCTATCGTTATTGCTGATAACTATGTGGAGCTGCTCGATGAAGGTGTTGAACGCTGGACGGCTGCCTGGAGAAGTGCAAGCGACCTGGTAATTCCGGTGCTGGCAGCAACTGTAACCATTATTGCTTCGTTTATCCCGATGATCCTGCTGAACGGTGCTGTCGGAGAATTTATTCACGCCCTGCCAATAACGGTAGCGGTGGCACTGGCTTCCTCTTTTGTTGTGGCTATGATGCTGACACCCTTTCTGTGCTATGTTTTCATCAAAAAAGGACTGCATGATCATGAGGCGGCAGATAAACAAGAAGAGGAGACGAAAAAACAGAAATTCTCTCTGCTGGACTATATGCAGAAAGGCTATAATACCCTGCTCGACTGGAGTGTACTTCATCCGCGGATGGTCATCGTGAGTAGCATGATCCCGATTCTGCTTGCTTACCTGCTCTATGCCAAAGGGATTAAGCAGCAGTTTTTCCCGGCCGCCGAAAGAAACCAGTTTGCTATTGAACTATGGATGCCTACCGGTACTAAACTGGAAAAAACAAATCAGGCGATTCTGAAAGCCGAAGCACTGATTAAAGATGACGAGCGCGTCGTTTCGTTTGCCACGTTTACCGGCACCAGTGCACCCCGGTTCTATTATAACTTTTCACCGGAAGTACCCACCACCAATTATGCGCAGATCCTGGTCAATACCACTACGGTAGCTTCTACAGAAGCATTGGCGGAAGAACTCAGTCATAAGCTGGAAACACTCATCCCGGAAGGAACACCGCAGGTGAAGCTAATGCAACAGGGCCAGGTGATGAAAGCGCCGGTAGAGGTCAGGGTTATCGGGGATGATCTTCAGCAACTCAAAGAAATCGCTGCAGAGGTTACTGACATCATCAAAAATGCAGAAGGCAGCTCTTTTATCCGCAATGACTTTGGGGAAGACTATTACGGGATAGGCATCAACCTGAAAAATGAAGCCAACCGGCTGGGTTTCACTACCACCAGCGTTTCACAGTCGGTATACACGGGTTTCAGCGGTGCCGCGATTTCTACCCTGTATGAAGGAAATACCGCTGTCAATATTGTGTTAAGGCTCGATGAAACCAGTCGCCATTCCACTACGGATTTACAGAATATTTACCTGAAATCACCTGTAACCGGCGCCAATGTACCCCTGAGACAAATCGCTGATCTGACTCCGCAGTGGTATACCGGAAAACTGATGCACCGTAACGGGGTCCGCACACTTACCATTCAAAGTGAAACGATACCCGGTGTGCTTCCTTCTGAACTGGTAAAAGAAATTCTGCCCCGGATTAAAAGCATTGATTTACCCGCTGGCTACAGGATTGAGCTGGGTGGAGAGCATGCCAACAAACAGGAAACCTTCAGCCAGATGATCCATGTACTGATGGTTAGCCTGGTGCTTATTTTCTTCATTCTGCTGTTTCAGTTCAAAAACCTGAAGGAAGCTGCTATTGTCATGCTGACCATTCCGCTTAGTCTGTTCGGAGCTCTTTTCGGACTCTATGTAACGGGCAATAACTTCAGCTTTACGGCTTTTGTAGGACTGGTCGCCTTATCAGGTATTGTCGTCAGAAATGCCATTATCCTGGTTGACCACACCAATGAGCTGATGCGCCATGGGATGGATATCAGAACCGCCGCCATTGAATCCGGAAAAAGACGGCTGCGCCCGATCTTCCTGACCGCCATGGCCGCAGCCATCGGCGTGCTGCCTATGATTATCTCAGGCTCTCCCATGTGGGCTCCGCTGGCCAGTGTGCTTGCCTTCGGGGTGGTCTGGAGTATGATTATGGCCCTGTTGACTGTCCCGGTACTGTATATCGGCTGGATTAAGCCCAAAGATGTACAGGACGTTATTCAAACCACCCAAAGCGAACAACACCATGAACTATAAAAGCATTTCAACCGTCATTTTGCTGAGCCTGAGTCTGACAACCGGTCAGATGGTCTCTGCTCAGCAGGCACAGGTATTTACCCTGCAGCAACTCACTGATTCAGCATTGGTTAACAATCGTTTGCTCACTATCAAATCGCTGCAGATTGATGAGAAAAAAGCGAAAATCAAAGAAGACAATATCAAAAGATACCCGGTTGTACAGGTTAATTCCGGCTATCAGTACAATGTCAATACCGGTGAGCTGGTGATTCCGCAAGGATCATTCGGTTCGCTTCCGCTGAATGAAAATACCATTATTCCGTTACCGGGGAAAGATGAAAGCTTTGCTCTCGGTCAGCACAATGTATTCAATGCCGGGGTGTCTGTTTATCAGCCGGTTACCCAGCAGGGGAAAATCAAAACCGGCATTGATATTGCCAAAACGGATGTTTTACTAACGGAAAAGGAAAAACAAAAGACCACTTTGCAGATTACACAGGCTGTAGAGCGGTTATATTACGGAATGCTGATCAATCAGAAACAAAAAGAAGAAGCCCGTGCCAAACTTGAGCTTGCTCAATTGCGGTTATACGATGTGGAAAGTGCTTTGATGTCAGGAAAAACCGTTGAAGTCAACAAAGCGGGACTACAGGCCTCCATTGCCGACGAAGAACAGAATCTTCTTAAACTGGATATTCAGCAGGAGGATTACCAGGAGGATATGAAACGGCTTACCGGCCTGCAGGATGATGCGGTTACACTGGCCGAAGTATCAGCCGAAACGGATGTGGCCTCTCCGCTGAGCCAGTACCAGGAAAATGCGACCGGAAGCAACATTGATTTGCAGATCGCTTCGTTAAACCGTACCAAAGCACAGCTGGGTGTAAAAGCGGCACAGCAAAGTTACCTGCCCGACCTGGGGCTGATCGCGGGTTACAGCTACCAGAAGGGAAATATCCTGTTTCCGAATAACAATCCGTTTGTAGGGGTTAGTCTGAAATGGAACCTGCAGGATGTCCTGGCCAACAAACAGGTATTGAACCAGAGAAAACATGTGGTCATGCAGGCCGAAGAAAATATAGCTTATCTGCACGAGCAGATCAACAGCGATATCAGTAAGGCATACCGCAGAATTCACCAGTCTGAAAAGCTGATTGCTGTGGCACAAAAAGCGGTACAATACCGTACGGAAGAAATGAAAATACAAACTGATAAACAAGCTGCCGGACTGAATGTCAAAGCTGATCTGTTACAGATCCGGTCACAGCTGGCCAAAGCGGAAGCAGATTTATACAGTGCCCGGCTGGCGTACAGGCTCGCAGTGTCTGACCTGAATGTTTTGTCGGGGATGTAGAACAGGGGTTTTCACTAAATTCGAAAAAAGGACAAGGGGACAGAGCCCTGATTTCTTCACCGTAGTATTACCTGTTTACAACAGCTGTTTTTATCCGGAAAAATAGTTGGGTGAAAAAGATATCAGGGCTAACGCCCCTTATTCTTACTCAGATTCAAAACTTTTGCTGCGAAGATGACAGGGCTACGCTCCCGTTCTTTTCAATACATCACTTTGATAGCGGGATGCCGGACCTATCCCTTGTTGTAACAAAATGTATGACTTGCGGGCTTTACCTGATTGAACTTCCCTGCTTAACGTGGGGCAAAAACCGATACCATTCGTAACTTTCGGATTCAAAAAAAGGTACTAAAATTACAATCCGATATGACCTGGGGAAAAACGATAGATCTGAATCAACAAAACACCGATTCGCTCTATTCTCTGGCTTTTTTCAGGATTGTTTTCGGACTGATCATGACCTTTGCGGAAATCCGTTTCATCAGTAAAGGCTGGATTACCGACTTTTATGTAAAACCTGAATTCTTCTTTTCCTTTTATGGTCTGGAGTGGATCAGTCCGCCTTCAGCACCCTATGTACACTGGGTTTTTTATGCAATGGTTATACTGACCCTATGCATAACCCTTGGTTTCTTTTACCGGTTTTCCATTATTTCTTTTTTTCTGTTATTTACCTGGGTTGAGTTCTGGGACAAAAGCGTTTACCTCAATCATTATTATCAGGTGAGTCTGCTGACTTTTCTGATGTGCTGGTTACCTATGAACGCCGTCTGTTCACTGGATAATGCCCTTTGCCGGAGAAAAGAACCCATCAGAACTTTTTTTCGCAACCCCGAAAACCTGCTGAAAATACAGGTGGGTATGGTTTACTTCTTCGGAGGAATCGCCAAAATAAAATACGACTGGCTTTTTCTGGCTCAGCCATTGAAAATCTGGCTGGCGGCCAATGAAGATTTTCCGGTCGCCGGTCCATTGCTAACCCAACCCTGGGTTGCCTATACCATCAGCTGGCTGGCCATGGTTTTTGATCTGTCGGCCCCCTTTCTGCTCTTTTTCAGACCAACCCGCATCTGGATTTACCTGATCATTGTAGTATTTCATCTGCTGACTCATTTCCTTTTTCATATCGGTATGTTTCCCTGGATTATGATGGGAACCGCATTGATTTTCTTTTCGTCTGCCTGGCACAGGAAAATCCTGCAAAAATGCAGCATCCACCCCATTCCATCTCCCCGGCTGATAAGGGCAGATAACCTGCAGATAAACCTCTTTACTACATTAATGGCCCTCTTTTTCGGATGGCAGCTGTTGATGCCGTTCCGCTATCTGTTATACCCTGGCAATGTCCTCTGGCACGAACAGGGCTTCCGCTTTAGCTGGAACATCATGCTCATGGAAAAGAACGGCAGTGCCGAATTCCATGTCAGAGTAAAAGAAACCGGTAAGGAATTTACTGTATATCCGCATCAGTTTTTAACCCCGATACAAACCCGGCAAATGAGCTTTCAACCGGATATGATCCTTCAGTTTGTCCATTATCTGCATGATTACTATCAGGTAAACGGTATCGGTGACACAGAAATCCGTGCCGAATGCTATGCTGCTGTCAATGGAAAAGGCAGTGCATTACTGATTGACCCGACCGTCGATCTGACCCTGGAGCGGGATTCTTTCAGGCCTAAAACATGGATTACAGACTACCAGCGTTAATCACCAGGAGCCTGTAATCTCTTCATAATAATCTAAACTCTCCCGGATCTCTGCCATATTATCTTCCGGCTTACTTTCATATTCCACCGCCAGAATACCTGAAAACCGCTGACGACGGAGTTCCTCCAGCATCCCTTTTACATCGGCTACACCAGTACCCCATACAATTTCAACGGCCTCTTTTCCTCTTACGGATTCATCTTTGAAATGAAGTTCCATCAAACGGCCCTCCAGTTTTCGCAGACTTTCTACCGGATCATAACCCGAACGGACCCAATGGCCTACGTCGGCACAAACTCCCAGGCGGTTACCATAATCCTGAATCACTGAAAGCAGTGTATCAGGATTAGCATACAGCGATGGGGACGGATGATTATGGATAGCAATATCAATGTTAAATTCATCTCCCAGTGCTACCACCATTTTCAACTGATCAGGATGAGGTTCTGAAACAATAGCGGGGATGCCCATTGCTTTTGCAAATGCAAACAACTTCCGCCATTCTTCTTCTGTTTTTGGCGTAACCACTCCAAAATCTATAAGCTTAACGTTCTGCTGATGAAGATAAGCCAGAATCTGCTTCCGTTTGCCTTCTTCAAGATCAACCGTCAATTTGCCTTCTATACCCCCGCCTATTTCCTGACCCGGATAGCCGCCGATATAAGACAAACCTAATTCTTTCGCTTTATCAACAGCTTCAAAAAAAGTGAATTGCCGGAAAGTATATGCCAGTACCCCCACCTGCCAGGTAACACCCGCTGCATCAATAGAAGAAGGTACTTCCACTGTACTTTCCTGCTTGCCGTTACGGTTACAGGAAAGGAAAGTCATTGCGAATGACAAAAGCACCAGTAACGGCATGATTCTGATATGCATGAAAGAAAGATTAAGGTTGAAACAAAGTATCATCCGGTATAAAGCCGCTTTGGTTTAAAATTCTACTGTACTTGCAGCAGCCTCCCTTTTAGCTGCTTTTTTCCAGTGTTTAATTTTATGTCCGGCAAGTGCATAATACAGCAGATAGGCATAACAGGGAATCAGGATCAATACAGCCGTTTGCGGCCACTGCGGATTGTTGTCAATCAGTCCGCCGAATAACAAAGGGAATATACCTCCGCCAATCACCGACATCAGCAAAAGCGCCGATCCCATTTTAGTAAAAGAACCCAGGTTCTGTAATGCCAACCCCCATATCGTACCCCAAAGCATGGCTGCACCGAAGCCCATTAAGATCAGGAACAAAACCGATGTGAACCCTTCTGACAGATAAGATCCGGCAGCAAACAAAAGTCCCAGAACGGCACAGACCGCCAGGGCATTTTGTTGTGAAATAAAGCGGGGGATAACAATCGTACTCGTGACATACCCTACCAGCATGGCATATAAAGTATATTCAGCAAAGTGACGTGCTTCTTCCATAGGAATATCCAGGGAACGGCTGTAAACAATAATCGCATCAATCGGAATAACTTCACAGGCCCCGGCCATGAACAGGGCTATTACGCCTAAAATAAGATAAGGAAAATGAAAAACGGAAGTCTTACCGGCATGCACACCTGCATTGGCCTTTTCGTTACTCTCATTCACTTCGGGAAGTTTTGAAAAGTGAATCAGTACCGCCAGCAAGAGCAGGATGATGGTAATGACAATATACGGATTCACTACTTTCAGAACATACTCGTCGAGAATCAGTGCTTTTTCAGCAGGGGTTGCCGTACTGACACTGGCCACGATGGCATCCGAGTTCAGCAGGAAAATAGCCCCCAGAATACGCTGGCTCAGAATACCGGCCGTTTTATTGGCAACCCCCATGAAGCCGATCCGTTGCGCAATACTTTCAGAAGGCCCGATAATCGCCACGTAAGGATTAGCAGCTGTTTGCAACAGGGCCAATCCTATACCCGTGATAAATAAACCACTCAGAAAAAGCATGTAGGTTCTGGCAAAGGCAGCCGGAACAAACATAAACGTACCAATAGCCATAATCACCAGGCCAATCACCATCCCTTTCTTATAGCCGGTTACTTTCAGGACATAAGCCGAAGGGATTGCCATAAAGAAATAAGCCAGATAAGCCGCAAAAGCTACAAAAAGCGATTGAAAGGTTGTTAACTCCAGACAGATCTGAAAATAGGGAATCAGTACGCCATTGACCCAGGTAATAAACCCAAACACAAAAAACAGGACACCGATAATAAACAGCGGGAAAAGATAGGTTTTGGTTCTGGACATTAGTTTTAGATATGAGTTTAACCCAGTATTGTGAAAAGGGTGAAGTGGTTTAAAAATACTTTTAAAACAAAGCAAGGTATCTTCTGTAATGAAAGATACCTTGCTGGCTATTAACGCAATAATGACAACTTAATTTTTATCCCACCACAAAGGAGTACTGGCTTTATCCGGTCCGTTCAATAATGCAGCAGCTGCAGCTACAGCTTCGCCATTCGTATTTTTCTCAGCATCCAGGAATGGGAAACGACGGATAAACTTGCCCACGGGCACATCTTCATTCACAGAATTAACCACTGTGTACATTTTGGGATATCCCGAACGACGGAATTCTGCCCAGGCTTCAAATCCATCAGGAAATAGTCCCAGCCACTTCTGTGTACCGATCTGTTCTCTCTGAATTGCTTCGGTTGCACCCCACTTCACCGGAATAGTGGTAACCGGATCTGAGTTCATTCCATCACCCGGTGCTATGGGCACTGAGGTTCCCTGAATATATTCATCAACCACAGCACCTGTAAAGCCCCAATGCTCCATGGAAAGGCGAATGCCTTTTTCGTAAAATTCCTTTGCAGTGCCGGTTCCCATATCCCAGCCATTCAGCACACCCTCAGCTCTGAGGAAAAATGACTCTGGTGTAAGCATGATCTCAGCAGGGACGGCATAAAGATTCTCCCAGCCTGAGCCGGTACCGGTATTCCTGATCCAGCGGGCTCCGACATTGGAATTGTTATCATTTGTATTCAGAGGCTGTGCCAACTGAGCCGGACTTAATCCGTTTCTGACACCTTCATAAGTGCCGGTATTAAAAGCAGGCTGGAAAAACTCCGTCATCCGCGGATCATTATATCCTTTCAGGATGGATTCCATCGTTGCACTCATCCGGAATTCACCCCATCCCGCGATTCTGGATATCCCGTTTCCGTCACCACTGTTAATGGCAGTTCTTACCATCATCGCTTCGTCATCAGATGTTTCAAAAACACCCGCTTTTACAGCAGCTTCAGCTTCGGTCTTGGCACGTGCCGGATCAACCTTTGAAATTCTCAGCGCACAGCGGAGGCGGAAAGTATTCGCAAATTTAATCCACTTATTAACATCCCCTTTATAAATGATGTCACCGGCAGCAAAAGGTTCGGCTGTCTTATGGTTTTCCAGCACTGCAACAGCAGCTGTTACTCTCTTGAAGAAATCATCATATATGGCTTCCTGTGCATCATATTTTACACTCCTTGCCGGAATACCGGCATCAAAATACGGAACCGGACCATAATAGTCTGTCAGTCTGGAAAAAGAGAAGGCCCACCATATATTAGCTAAGGCATTTTCCGGAGTATTTGTTTCAAAATTATCCATAATAGTGGTTAACTGAGGCACAACTCCGGTATAAATAGGGTTCCAGTGAGAACCCGACGCCCAGCCCATGTGCGTAAAGTATCGGTCAGACTGGAAGTTCCCTGTGGTTGTCGCATAATATTGCGCATACAAATCAGCAAACAGGTTTTGTGCCGTCTGAAAACTGGGATGATACGATCCTGCTGCTAATGCCCGGGAAAACACCCCCGGATACTCGTTCTCTGTTAATTCGATGATAGCCGTAGGATTGGTATTCATCCTTTTAAAATCATCGGTACAGGACACTGTAAACCCAAGTAGTCCCAATGCTACACAGGAAATAGATTTTTTTATTATTCTTGATTGATTGATTTTCATAATTTCAATGGTAATACTTTTTAACACTTATTTACAGGCAATCATCAAAAACCAAGTTTCAAGTTAAGGCCAACCGTTCTTGTTGACGGCAAGTTGCCGTAATCAACCCCCTGATAGTTCCCCGCGCCCAGACTCATGTCAGGATCGAATGACAGTTTTCTTTTATTGCTCAGACCAGGAATATCCATGGTCGCTTTGCCCCGGTACAGAAAGAAAAGATTTCTGGCTGTAAGTGATAATCTCATGTTCTTAAAGAAAAAATTCTGTGGAACCGGGATGTTATATCCAAGTGTCAACTCTCTCAGACGGAAGTTCGTTGTAGAATAAGTGAAAAATTCACCCCATGAATACCGTCCCTGAGAAACCGTCTGCCAGAAAGTTTCAGAGTCAATAGCGACGTTATTCTGCTGACCTTCAGTGGTCACAGCTGGTAATACCCAACCCCCATCACGATACTCTTCAGTATAATCAGCGGTTCCGTCAAAAGCAAAGTTAGCTTCAGATCCCGAAGTCATTGTTCCGCCAACACGGCCATCTATCAGGAATCCAAGAACAAAGTTTTTATAATTAATGGTGTTGTTCCAGCCCAGCGTAAATTTAGGGTTAAAATTACCGATTTTGTTTTCAGGGCCGACTAATGGCGCTCCGTTTTCCCCTACCACATAACGTCCCTGCGTATCACGTAACCATGTATAACCATACATATCGCCATAAGAACCACCTTTAGAGACAACCGGGCCTGCAGTACGGCCGATTCCTCCGGCTATATATGCCTTTTCGATATCTTCATGCAGTTCCACAATGGTGTTTATGTTACGTGCAAAATTCAATGCCATATCCCAAGATATCTTATCGTTTTTCACGGGAGAGCCTGACAATACAAATTCAACTCCTTTGTTATTGATTTTACCGGCATTGATAAACTGAGTACTAAATCCGGAAGCATTAGCCAGAGCCAGCGAAAGCAGCTGGTTTACTGTATTACTATTATAATAAGTAAAGTCCAACCCTAACCGTCCATTCAGAATTCTGAAATCCAGACCAAACTCAGTAGCAGAGGAAATCTCTGGTTTTAGGTCTGAGGCTACAAGGGTAGTACCCCTTGAAATATATCCGATAGATCCGCCGGGAGCAAATGAAAAGGTTTGATCCAGATTATAAGGGCTTGCATCATTACCTACCTGAGCCCATGATCCCCGAACTTTGGCAAAACTTATCCAGCTGGGCAGAGTAACCGCATCAGAAAGAATAAAGTTTGCACCAAAAGCTGAGTAAATATAGGAGTGAGGAGCCGGTAAAGTTGATGACCAGTCGTTCCGTACAGAGGCATCTAATGTTAAATACTCTCTGAAGTTAAAAGAAGCAGTCCCAAACACATATTGAAGCTCTTTTTCATTAAACGTAGCAATTTTAGTCAGGTTGGTAGCAAAATTCAGATCAAATTTATTCTTAACAGATAAGCCCGCAGCACTACCCCCTGTTTCACCGTACTGATTATAAGTCTGCCCTGTACCTAAATTATAACTGATGCTGAAATCTTCATTGATTTTGTTATTACCTGAAATAATCAGATCCAGGTTGCGCTCGAGTCTTTTGCCAACAAAAT
>JBEBXQ010000104.1:0-17559 GCA_040391535.1 Telluribacter sp.
TTATACCCTTTCGCAGCTTTTATAGGCATAGGCAACAGCAATTACGTATTTGATGATAAGATTACAACGGGATCGTCCCTTAATGAAATGGCTAACCCAGAAATCAAATGGGAAACCACTACGGTTTCTAACATTGGCGTTGACCTGAGTCTATGGAGCAATCTGAATTTTTCATTTGAATATTATCAGCGCCGCACGACCGATATTCTGCTTCGTCTGGATATCCCTAAAATTATCGGACTTACCGCTCCTTATCAGAATGCGGGTATTGTCGAAAACAAAGGCTGGGATATGTCCCTGGCTTATCGTAACCGGGCTGGTGATTTCAATTACAGCATTGCCGGCAATATTTCAGATGTAAAAAACAAGGTAGTGGATATGCGCGGCGTGCTGCGTTCGGATCGTCAGGTAAATAATGAAGGGTATCCGATCGGGTCATTTTATGGTTATGTTGCTGACGGATTCTTCCAGTCTGAAGCTGAAGTATCAGGTCACGCAACGCAGTTCGGAAATGTTGCACCTGGTGACATCCGATACAAAGACCTGAACAATGACGGTACGATCAACAATCAGGATCAGCAGGTAATAGGCAGTCCGATTCCCCGGTTTACCTACAGCTCCAATATTGATCTGGAGTATAAAGGAATTAGTCTTTCTGTTTTCTTTCAGGGTGTAGGAAAGGCGGATGGCTATCTGTCCGGTCATGGGATCATGCCGTTTTTTGAAGGGAGCACCATACAGGAATATCAGCGCGACAGCTGGAGGCCGGATAACACCGGAGCAGAATTCCCCCGTTTGGCATTTAATGAATCCAACAATATTCAGAATTCTTCCTTCTGGCTGAAAGATGCATCTTACCTGCGTTTAAAAAATGTTCAGCTGGGATACAGCTTTCCCAAATCGCTTTTGAAGGACAAAGTTCAGCATCTGAGAATTTACACCAGTGGACAAAACCTGTTTACGGTTGACAGATTCTGGCCGGGGTTTGATGTGGAGGCTCCTGTAGGAAATGCAGGCTGGTATCCGCAGATGAAAGTATATACGATTGGTCTTGATGTCCGTTTCTAACCTTATTTAAATCTGATTGAAATGAAACTTTTCAAATATATTTTACTGGCTGGTTTAGTATTCGGCCAGCTCTCCTGTTCCGATTATCTTGAGAAATTTCCGTTGGATAATCCTTCAGATGAAACCTTTCTGAGAACAGAAGCTGAATTTGATATGGCGGTTACAGGGGCTTATGCCACACTTTGGTACGGTGGAAGTGGTGACGTTGCAGGACCCTTCTTTCCGATGCTCGACGCTGCTACGGATATAGGCTGGGACCGGAACACAAGTGCATTGCAGTCGCTCGGAATGGGGATTGCCAATTCCGATAATGGATGGGTTTCGAGCTACTGGAGCGAATTTTACCGGGGTATCGGACGCTGTAATTACATTCTTTCAAAGGCTGAAGATATTGCTAAGTTTGTACCTGAAGCAAAATATAAGCGTCAGATAGCCGAACTACGGTTCCTGCGTGCCTATTATTACTTTTTCCTGAATGAAGGTTTTGGTGGGGTACCCTTGGTTACAACTCCTCTGACACTTTCGGAAGCGCAATTACCGCGCGAGAGTAAAGAGGCTGTTGTTAATTTTATCCTTTCTGAACTGGACGCTGCTATTCCTGACCTGCTGGCCGAAACCAGCACTTCAAATGTCGGCAAGGTGAATAAAGGAGCTGCACTTACCCTGAAATCACGTGTAGCATTATACAATGAGCGCTGGGAGACTGCCGCCGCTGCCGCCAGCGAAGTAATGCAGTCGGGGGTATATGCTTTGCATTCCAGTTATCCCGACCTGTTTAAATATGCCGGGCAGGATTCAAAAGAAATTATATTTGCCGCGCAGTACCTGAAAGGATATAAAGTACACAGTTATCCGCGCTTTTTCGGCTCGCGTATGTCTCTTGGGCACTCCAATAAGATTCCGTCGCAGGCACTGATCGATTCTTACGAGTGTACCGATGGCCTTGCTATTGATAAATCGCCACTTTTTGATGTTAAAAAACCATTTGCCAATCGTGATCCCCGCCTGACTTACACTACGGTACTGCCTCAGACAAGGTTTGAAAATTATATGTTTGAGACCAATCCTGACAGCACCATGACCTGGGACTATTCTACCACTCCGGCACGCAGGGTACAGAATACCGAGTCAAGTCATGCTTATGCTACTTTTTCAGGTTACCTCTGGCGTAAGTATACAGATGATGCCGATTATCCGGATATCAATAACAGTGATCTGAATATTATCCTTTTCCGGTATGCAGAGGTACTGCTCAATTATGCAGAAGCAAAAATTGAAGCGAATCAGATTGACCAGACGGTCTATGACGCTATTAATGCAGTACGCACACGGCCTACGGTTAATATGCCGGTAATTGCCTCCGGAAAGTCGCAGGCAGAGTTACGTTCCGTTATAAGAAAAGAAAGGAAATATGAACTTTCAGGAGAAGGTTACCGCCTTTTTGATATCCGTCGCTGGAATATCGGTGAAGGAACCATGAACGGGCCATTGCTGGGTAGAGTCCCTAATGCTTTTCTTACCGATGCCCCCGTGATTGATGAAAACGGTACCCCACACTATGAAAATGTCAGAAACAGGGCGGATATGAGGGTTATTGAAATACGTAGTTTTAAGAATAACAGAGATAATCTATGGCCGGTCCCACGTCTGGAAACAGAAGTGAATCCGCTCATTAATCAGAATCCTCAATATTGATAGCTGAATAATATAAATTTGATTGGCTGTGTCAGTTATTCGCTGCACAGCCAATCAATAAACCTTTAAACTACTGCTAATGAGATTTATAATTTTAGTGCTTCTCAGCACAGTAATACTTTTTGCTGCAGCCCGGAAAAAAAGTGAATCGTTACAGGAAGAGGTCGATATATGTGTTTATGGGGGTTCTTCAGCGGGTATTGTAGCTGCTTATACAGCTAAAAAGCTGGGAAAATCAGTGATCCTGATAGAACCCGGGAAAAACCTTGGCGGACTGACTACCGGCGGACTGGGTGCTACTGACATCGGTAATAAGTACGCGGTAACGGGCCTGGCCAGGGAATTTTACCGTCGTGTCGGTACGCATTACGGCAAATTTGAGCAATGGACTTTTGAGCCGCATGTGGCTTCCGGCATTTATGACGATATGATCAGAGAAGTGGGTCTGAAAGTGATCAGAAACTACCGTCTTACCGGTGTGGGCAAACAAAACGGTTCTATTCAGCAGATCATAGTGGAAGATCCGGATAAACCTGCTGCCGCAACCAACAAAACCATCAGAGCGAAGATGTTTATCGATGCCACATATGAAGGTGATTTGATGGCCAGAGCAGGTGTTTCCTATACGGTGGGCCGCGAAGGAAATGCTCAATACGGTGAAACCCACAATGGTGTGCACTTGTCTGAATTTCATCAGTTACCGGATGGTGTTGATCCGTATAAGGTAAAAGGTGATGCATCCAGTGGTTTGCTCTGGGGAATAGGTGAAGATAAACTTGCCGCCAAAGGTGCGGGTGATCATAAAGTCCAGGCCTATAATTTCAGGTTATGTCTGACGCAGGACAAGTCCAATCAGCTTCCTGTCGTTCAACCGGAGAATTACGATCCGGCGAAATATGAGTTGCTGGCCCGTATTCTTGAAATCGACAAGTGGGAAACCATCAGAAGCAGCTATAAAATTGATACCCTGAAAGACGGGAGTCGTTATATCCATCACTTCGGCGGTTTCCTGATCAAAGATATGCCGAACGGTAAAACGGATTTCAATAATTTCGGAGGATTTTCAACCGATATGATCGGAGCCAATTATGAGTATCCGGATGGTGATTATAACACCCGCAAACGGATCTGGAAAGAACATGAAGACTATACCAAAGGCCTGTTGTACTTTCTTGGACATGATGAACGTGTACCCGGGCATATTCGTGAGGATATGCTGACGTGGGGTTATGCAAAGGACGAATTCAAGGCAGAAGGCGGATTTTCCAATCAGTTGTATGTCAGGGAAGCCCGCAGAATGATTGGTCAGCTGGTGATGACACAAAAGCATTGTGAGGGGGACGAATGGGTGGAAGATGGTGTGGGTATGGCAGCTTATGGTATGGATTCGCACAATTGTCAGCGTATTGTGGTCAATGGGATGGTGAAAAACGAGGGTGATATTCAGAAATGGGGTTTTGCTCCTTATCCGATTTCCTATCGTGCCATTACCCCCAAAGCAGAAGAATGCAAAAATCTGCTGGTACCCGTTTGCCTGTCTGCTTCACACATTGCTTTCGGGTCTATCCGCATGGAGCCGGTATTCATGGTTTTAGGGCAATCGGCCGCTACTGCCGCCGTAATGGCGATTGATGCCGGCAAGGATGTCCAGAGCATTGATGTGAGAGCATTACAGGAAGAATTGCGGAAAAATCCGCTTGCAAATGGCAGTCAGCCTGAAATACTGATCGACAATGATAACCCTGACCGGGTAACCGTACAAGGAAAATGGAATACAAACCGGGGCGGTTATGGCCTGAACCACCTGACCGTTGATGCCAGTCCTTCTTCAGATAAGCGTGTAAGCTACAGCCCGGTGATAGAAAAGGACGGGACCTATGAAGTTTGGATGTATTTTTCAAATTTTAAGATCCTGAGTGATCAGATTCATGTAACGGTAACAGTAGATGACAAGCCTGAGAAGGTTATTATTGCAACCAATGAAATTAAGGAACTGGGATTACCATCCGGTGACTGGGTTTCTTTGGGGAAATACCGTGTATCCCGGAACAGCCGGCCTGTTGTGGAAATTTCGGGAAGAGGTACTTCCGGAAAAGTAGTTGCTGATGCAGTCATATGGAAACCCGCAGGTTCCTGACCAGTATTAACACCTTTGTTACACCTAAAATGAAATCAGTTTTTAACAGCAATTTTTCTCATTATGCTTAAAAGAAATCATTTTTATCAATTCTCCCTGCTGGGGCTTGTACTTACGGTTTTGTTAGGTGCATGTAACCGGCAGACTACCAGAGACGAGTATGACGTGGTGGTATATGGCGGTACTTCTGCCGGCGTTATTGCGGCTTATACCGCGCATAAAATGGGTAAAACCGTCCTGATCGTTAACCCGAATGAACACATAGGAGGATTGTCTTCCGGTGGTCTGGGACAGACGGATATCGGCAATAAACATGCGGTCACCGGGCTTAGCCGTGATTTTTACCGCAAGCTCGGAAAAGCTTACGGGCATTTTGAATCATGGACTTTTGAGCCGTCTATGGCCGAAAAACTGTTTAAGGATTACCTCAGAGAAGGTAATATTCCTGTCATTTATAATAAAAGGATTTCGGAAGTACAGAAAAACCAGGCGACGATAGAGTCCGTTACGCTGGTCAATACATCAGGTGAAGAGGGCACGCCACAGACGATCAGAGGCAAAGTCTTTCTGGATTGTACCTATGAAGGCGATCTGCTCCCGCTGGCCGGGGTAACTTATTTTGTAGGGCGTGAGGATAATGCAGACTACAACGAAAAACTGAGTGGCTATCAGCTACCTGAATATCATAAGCAATCGGGTTATCATCAGTTTCCTGACGGCATCAGTCCTTACAAAATTCCAGGCGATCCGTCGAGCGGCCTGGTTTGGGGAATAAGCGAAACACAACCCACACCGGTAGGCTCAGGTGATAAGCTTGTTCAGGCGTATAATTTCCGTATCTGCCTGACCGACAGTGTTGAAAACCAGCTTCCGATTGTCAGGCCCGAAGGTTATGATTCCACCAAATATGAATTGCTGGTGAGGCTTCTTGAAGCACAACCCAATATGCGCGGACTTAATCAGTATTTTATCTGGAGCCCGATGCCGAAGCGGAAAACGGATATTAATAACCGGGGAGGTTTTTCGACGGATATGATCGGGTACAGCCACAATTGGGCAGAGGCTTCCCATGAGGAACGACAGAAAATCTACGATGAGCACCTTTCTTATACGCAAGGACTGCTTTATTTCATGGGCAATGATGCAAGGGTTCCTGATACATTGCGGAATGAAGTATTGAAGTGGGGATACCCTAAAGATGAGTACAAAAACAACAATCACTTTACTCCTCAGATATATGTGCGCGAAGGCCGTCGGATGGTAGGTGATTACGTAATGACTGAAGCTAACTGCCGGAGTGAAGCAGTGGTTGAGGATGCTGTAGGAATGGCTGCCTATACCATGGACAGCCATAATACCCAGCGCATTATTGTGAACGGAATGGTGAAAAATGAAGGAAATGTAGAAGTGGGAGGATTCCCGCCTTATCCGATTTCGTACCGCGCCCTCACTCCCAAAGCAGCCCAGTGTACCAACCTGCTGGTTCCGGTTGCCCTTTCTGCGACGCATATTGCCTTTGGTTCCATCCGGATGGAACCGGTTTTCATGGTTTTGGCCCAGTCGGCAGCGATTGCGGCTTCCATGGCTATTGACGCCGGTGCTGCTGTTCAGGATGTTGACATTGCAGCTCTCCGGCAGAAGCTTAAATCTGATCCGTTGCTTGACGGAAGTACACCGGAATTGCTTGTGGATAATGATGACAGTCTGCATGTTCAGATCACCGGAAACTGGGCAGTCCGCCGCGGAGGTTACGGCCGCTCTTATCTGGTAGCAACCGGGGACGACGACAGTGCTCTCAGCAGTGTGCGTTTCACTCCTGCTGTACAAAAAGAGGGACAGTACCGGGCTTATGCTTATTTTACAAAAATCGGCACGCTGTCTGATCATATTGATGTATCCGTTTTTGACGGAAACGAAACCAGACAGGCCAATGTAAAGGCTTCGGATATTGTGGTGATCGGGCAAACCTCAGGAGAATGGGTGGATCTGGGGACTTATCACCTTCCTGCCGGAGCGAAAGCCTATGCTGAGATTTCGACCCGGGGGGCCGATAAGGATATTGTGGCAGATGCCATGTTATGGGTGCCGGAATCAAAATAGCGTAAACAATTCATTATTTATATAACACTTAACCTACTATGAAAAAAATATTTGCAGGCCTGCTGCTGGTTCTCGGGATGACCTTTTCCTGTACGCAGCAAAAAGAAAGTGCTGAGCAATACGAGGCCGATGTGGTCATATACGGAGGAACCTCAGCTGCCATTACCTCAGCGGTACAGGTCGTTAAAATGGGGAAATCTGTAATTGTGGTTTCACCGGATATTCATCTGGGCGGACTATCGGCCGGCGGACTCGGATTTACGGATACCGGTAATAAATCGGTTATCGGAGGACTTTCCCGTGAGTTTTATCATCGTGTTTATCAGCACTACGCAAGCGACAGTGCCTGGGTATGGCAAAAGCACGAAGAATACGGAAATAAGGGGCAGGGAACGCCTGCTATGGATGGTGCCGAGCGTACCATGTGGATTTTTGAGCCGAGTGTTGCCGAGAAAGTATTTGAAGACTTTGTCAGGGAACACAATATCACCATCCTGCGTGACGAATGGCTTGACCGGAGTAACGGGGTAGAAAAAAAGGAAGGGAAAATCACTTCTTTCAAAACCCTGAGCGGAAAAACCTTTACCGGAAAAATGTTTATTGATGCTACCTATGAAGGCGATCTTATGGCTGCTGCCAATGTGAGCTACCACGTAGGCCGTGAAGCCAACAGTGTGTATGGTGAAGAGTGGAACGGTGTACAGGTGGGCGTATTGCATCACAAGCACTGGTTCGATAAAGACATCAGTCCGTATAAAATTCCCGGTGATCCTTCCAGTGGGGTTTTACCTGAAGTTTCTACGGAAGATCCTGGTAAAAGAGGAGAAGGTGACCACCGTATCCAGGCCTATTGTTTCAGAATGTGCCTCAGCAACCATCCCGACAACCGGATTCCTTATCCCCGTCCGGAAGGGTATGACTCTTCACGTTATGAGTTATTGGCACGGGTTTTTGAAGGCGGCTGGCGCGAAACTTTCCAGAAGTTTGATCCCATACCTAACCGTAAAACCGATACCAACAATCACGGTCCTTTCAGCACCGATTATATCGGGGCCAACTATGATTATCCTGAGGCGTCTTATGAGCGCAGAAGAGAAATCATTAAAGACCATGAGCTGTACCAGAAAGGGCTGATGTACTTCATTGCCAACGATCCCCGTATCCCGAAAGACGTGCAGGAGGAATTCAATACCTGGGGACTGCCAAAGGATGAATTCAAAGATAACGGCAACTGGCCCCATCAGATTTACGTGCGTGAGGCCCGTCGTATGATTGGCCGGGAAGTCATGACAGAGCATGAAACATTAAGTAAAAGACCGGTAAACAATCCCGTCGGGATGGGGTCTTATACCCTTGATTCTCACAATGCGCAACGTTATATCAAGGAAGACGGCTTTGTGCAGAATGAAGGGGATATCGGGGTGAAAGTTCCGAAACCTTACCAGATTTCTTATGGTTCACTGATACCCAAGAAAGAAGAATGTGAAAACCTGCTTGTACCGATTTGTGTTTCCAGTTCTCACATAGCCTTTGGTTCGATACGCATGGAGCCTGTATTTATGATCCTGGGGCAAAGTGCGGCTACAGCGGCAGTAATGTCGATTGACAAAAATATTGCTGTGCAGGATCTGAACTATGAAGAATTGAAAGCGCAATTGCTGGCAGATCATCAGCGTCTGGAGAATCAGGAATAACCGGAAAAAGTTTTTACGGCAAAGCCTCTGCTATATTTTGTAGCGGAGGCTTTTTTGTGTTGGATTTTTGTAAATCTCCTTCCTGTTCCGACTAAAAAACAGTATTTTGAAAAAGAATTACGGACTGTTTATTTACACATCTGATGAGTGTTTTACTGATCTTTCTGATTGTCTTTATACCCCTCGGACTCTATATCTGGCGCATGCTGGTGTTTACAAAGAACACTGTCGGGGAAAATTCGCCGTTTGAGCGTGTCAGAACTTTCTCAGGACAAAGCCTCAAAGGAATTTACTTTGACCTGATGGTGACAGGGTATTTGTCGGTCATATCTGTGTTTCTGATCGGTGTAATTTTTTACGCCTTTCAAAATACCCATCAATGGATCATTCCAAAGCCGTTTGCTTATTTGCTGTTATCGGGCTTTACCTTTTTCATAGCTTATGTAATCATTGTTCAATGGGTCATTATCAGAGATTATCGGAAATTCGGCCCCCGTTACGATTTTACGTTTTATCCTGAAGACAGAAGTATATTATTGCATCAGCATAACCGTATCATCAGGCATGAGGATGTTCAGAAAATTGAAATGGTAACCAATGACCATTCAAAGCTGTTAAGATATTATATTCGTTATATCCTTAACGATGGTTTCAGTTTTATTGTGGTTGATTATCATCCCGCGGCTTCACTTCTGAGAGAATTTCTGAAAACAGATAAAGTCCCGTTTTCTTATCAGGTCACGAATTTACCTTTGATTCAAAGGAACCGATATCGGTTCCTCCGGCAGATTAATACCTTTTTAAACCGGCGTTTTGTTCCGGAAACCATAATACTCAGTATTTTGCTTGGCCTTTTGTTTTATATTTCAAAGGATTACAGCAAGGAAACAGCGTTTGAAAAGAGCCTGCCGGCAAAGGAAGTGGAAGTGGTAAATGGTACAATCGGTTCGGGTAAAAAAGGTGGTAAGGCATATATGATCTCATTTCTTTATGAAGGGCGCCGCTATTGGAAAAAGGTTCATAGAAGAGACTATTTTCAGGCTTTGCAGACCCGGAAAGTCAGTTTCCTGTATAGCGAGCAAAACGATACATTTTTGGTGAAAGGAGAATCTTATCGTCACCATCTGTTTTTATTATGGATGCTGGGCATTATTGCTTTTTTTCTGACAATGAGGATTATCTATTTAATCGTTTTTCCCAAAACCTTTCATTAAACAATTTCATTATCTTTGGCACCACAAAATCCGGGCAGCGTAAATTTTGCTTACCGGCTGCTTTTAAGTGTGTTGTCAGATTAGTTTATTTAAAATTCCCCAACCCGGTGTCCCTTAAATCTACGTTTACCAGTTTGCTGCTTTGCCTGGCGTTCTTCCAAAGCTATGCTCAGGAAGGAAAACCCAATGAAAATTACAGATACCATATTTTTAAAGCCAAGTCGCCTGTTGTCGTGGATGGGGTAGCTGATGAAGCCGCCTGGCAGAATATTGAAGTCGCCAACGATTTCTTTATGATGCAGCCCATGGATACCAGTAAGGCTAACGTCAAAACCGATGTAATGATGACCTACGATGAACATAATCTGTATATCCTGGTGATCAATCATAAGCCGGTCAACGGGAGCCTGGTAGTGGAGTCGCTGCGCCGTGACTTCAGTTTCAATAAGAATGACAATTTCCTGCTTTTTATGGACACCTTCGATGACCGTACCAATGGTTTTTCGTTTGGTGCCAATGCTGCAGGGGCTCCATGGGATGGTCAGATGGTTGACGGAGGATCGGTGGATCTGAACTGGGAAAACCGATGGTTCAGCGCAGTAAAAAATGATCCTGACAAATGGGTCTGGGAAGCCGCTATTCCGTTTAAAAGTATTCGTTACAAACCCGGTATTACCCGGTGGGGTGTCAATTTCAGCCGACTGGATCTCACAGCCTCTGAAAAATCGGCCTGGGCACCGGTACCACGGCATTTAGCTTCGGCCAACCTGGCTTATACCGGCGTGCTGGTATGGGATCAGCCACCTCCGGCACCGGGACCTAATATTTCCATTATTCCTTACATGGCCGGGAGAGTCTCTAAAAATCACGCCGCCGGTGAACAAACCAGTAAAATAGGAGATATAGGCGGTGACGTGAAGATTGGTATAACTCCTTCCCTTAATCTGGACCTGACGGTCAATCCTGATTTCTCGCAGGTGGAGGTAGACGTACAGCAGACTAACCTCGACCGGTTTGAACTCTTTTATCCTGAACGAAGACAGTTTTTCCTGGAAAACGCGGATATATTCGCCAATTTCGGATATGCTTCCGCACGTCCGTTTTTTTCAAGGCGGATCGGCCTTGATGCACCTATTCAGTTCGGAGCGAGGCTTAGCGGTAAGCTGGATAAAAACTGGCGGATCGGTATTATGGACACCCAGACAGCCGCCAAAGATACCATGCCGGTGCAAAATTATGCCGTAATGGCCTTACAGAGGCGGGTTTTTGCCCGTTCCAATGTACGGTTGATGTTTGTCAATAAGCAAGCGATTAATTACGACAAGGAAAGAAACCGTTCGTTTAACGAATACAACCGAAACCTGGGAGCCGAGTTTAACCTGGCTTCCCGTAATAATATCTGGACCGGGAAAGTGATGTTTTTCAAATCCTTCACCGAAGGAGCGCTGTATGAGCGGCTGAAGCAGCATACTACGCCCCGCTTTACCGACGGATGGGTACATGCCGCAGATATTATGTTCAACAAGCCGCACTTTTTCTGGCAATGGCAACACGAACATGCCGGCTCTAATTATAATGCCGAGGTGGGATATGTGCCGAATGCGGTGAGGGGGCGCTATACCAAAATCAATCCTAATATTGGTTATTTATTCTACGTTAAATCGCCCGTTCTGATCAGTCACGGCCCTAAGCTGGTGACGACGGCCTACTGGGATGAAAAATTCAAAAACAGTGATTATGAATTTAAGTTTTCCTATAACTTCAATTTTCTTAACCGCGCTACAGCAGCCTTATGGGCTTCCAATTCCTTTGTGAGGTTATTGTCGCCCTTTGATCCTACCAATTCCGGAAGGGAAAAACTGAAAGCCGGAACAGAACACACCTGGAATACGGCCGGGTTTGAATATATCTCCGAACCTCAGCGAACTTTTACCTATGCGCTTTACGGACAAACCGGCAGCTACTATAACGAGGGTGCCCGGCATCACTTCCGGGCTGATCTGGGGTATCGTTTCCAGCCCTATGTAGCCATTACCATGAGCGGTAATTATAATGATATCCGGTTGGCTGATAAAGGTGAGCATGTGAATTTCTGGCTCGTAGGCCCCCGTATTGATGTTACGTTCCGCAATAACCTGTTCCTGACTACCTTCGTGCAGTACAATGAACAGGCGGATAACATGAATCTAAATGCCCGTTTTCAATGGCGGTTTAAGCCTGCTTCGGATTTTTATCTGGTGTATACAGACAATTATCTTCCTGAAAACATGCAGGTGAAAAACCGGGCGCTGGTACTGAAACTGACGTATTGGCTGAACCTTTAACCGTTTGAACAGGATGTTGTTTAAGAAAATATTCCGGCTTTTTGCGTTTGTTTTAAGTCTGTCCGGGTCATTCGTCAGCCTTGCACAGGAAAAAAACACGATGCTTTTCAGTTTTGGTGTGATTACGGACGTTCAGTATTATGACGGCGAAACGGCTGGTACCCGCCATTATCGTTCTTCTCCGGCAAAGCTGAGCGCGATTACTGATTCCCTGAATCAGCAGAACGTTGATTTTGTCATTCATCTGGGGGATCTGATTGACCGGAATTTCGAAAGCTTTGATCCGTTACTGGCCATTCTCGGAAAACTGAACATGCCATTGTACCACGTATTGGGTAATCATGATTTTTCGGTTAAGCAGGAGGAAATTAAATCTGTTCCCGGAAAACTGGGTATGCCTGCGCGCTATTATGCCATTACCCACAAAGGCGTAAGGTTTATCCTGCTGGACGGGAATGATCAGAGCGTTTACGGACAAAAGAATGGCAGTAAGGAACATAAAGCGGCTGTTCAAAAGCTCGGATCCATGAAGCTTACCCAAGCGCCGAACGCGCAGGAGTGGAACGGTGGTATAGGTGGCAAACAATTGAAATGGCTGAAAAAGCAGCTGGACGATGCTCAGCAGAAACAGGAACGGGTACTTATCGGCTGTCATTTCCCCTTACTTCCCGAAGGCGATGCGCATAATCTGTGGAATGATACTGAAATCAGAACATTACTGGCTGGCTACCCTCATATTAAGGCATGGTTCAACGGGCATAACCACAAAGGAAATTACGGCTTTGCCGACGGCATTCATTACGTCAATTTCAAAGGGATTGTAGAAAAAACGGATACACCGTGGTCGGTGGTGGAGGTATATGCTGACCACCTGATTATTAATGGCTTTGGTGCAGAACCGGATCGGTTACTGGATTAACTTCGGTTCCGCACCTGAAAGAAGGTTAAAACGGCAGATTCATCGTCGTTCCGATCCGGAAAGTAGTGTGGCGGTGTTTCATATTTTCAAAACTGCCGACGACCTCTACCCGGAAGGGGAAACGTATCCCTACATCAAATCCATACCCCAGTTCGGTATAATTGCGGGAGGAAGGCGTTGCCAGGTAATGAACCTGAAGGGTCTCCTTAATGCCGTATTTTCTGAACCAGGTAAGCTGGGTAAATACTAATTGCCTGAACTCTGACAAAATATGGACTTCAGCGAAACGCTGGTCGGTGCTTAAACGGTAGTAATCAAGCATTCGGAAAGTCCCGACCGGGTCACCTAACTGAAAGAAAAACCGGTTGCCGGCAAAGTGAT
Source organism: Telluribacter sp. (assembly GCA_040391535.1). Classification (GTDB taxonomy): domain Bacteria; phylum Bacteroidota; class Bacteroidia; order Cytophagales; family Spirosomataceae; genus JBEBXQ01. The sequence goes on from JBEBXQ010000104.1 coordinate 13,533, forward strand.
GAAAATCAGCAAAATGTACAGATGTATTGTTCAGGAAGGAACCTGCGGCTACCTGATAGTATAATTTGCTCTTAATGCCTGTTTCCAGCCCGTGCCTGACCTTCAGCTTCAGAAAATCATAATCCGCTTTACTTCCGGCCCATTCAGGGAAGCCTTTGCGGTAAGTAAACGAAAACTCAGGTGAGTCATCTTTGTAGTAGGTCAGTTTTCCCTTTCTGATCCGGTATTGCTGCCAGGGTTTCCATGAAGCCGACACGCCCGCTGTTAAGGCCAGATGGTCAGGTTCATAAGCGGTATAGCTGAAATGTTCATTATCGGGAGTATTCGACGTGAATTCACGTTTTCTCCAGTTGATCCAACGGTATGGATTTGTTTTTTCCAGATTGACAAGATTTTGCCTGTCGGCATATTCAACAAACACATTTACCTTGAAATGGTCATTTTGCTGCTGATGATCATACTGGAAACGAACAAAGTCTTTCTGGTAAATTTTAGCAAAGTTCTGCTCAAAAAACAACGTTGTGACCGAGTTGAGAACGGGAGCAATCGGATTTTCAGGATTAAACTGAGCAATTGCCCTTCCACCGCTGACAGACAGCCTGTTCCCGGTCCATTTGTATTCCAGTTCTCCGAGAGGGGCAACCTTATTGCGTGCAAAAGAATAGCGGGCAAGTGCATTCAACGCCAGTGAATACCCTTTTTTATGTTTCAGCGTATCGGCTTTGGCTGTATGCATTAGCGAAAACCCGGCGCGGTCGATTGTCCAGCCTTCCACTGTATTGACCTGTAAACCCTTGACCAGCCCCGTGTATTTCAATTTCCAGACCGGTTCTTTGCTGAGATTAAAAGTATGTCCCGTAAGTACATTGGTCAACGGGAATTTTTTACCTTTTCGCACCTGAACGCCTGCCTGGTCAGTATCGCTTTCTTCTTTGGTTTTGACTTCAGGCTTTCTGACCTTAACCAGGCTGTCCAGCCGCTTATAGCTGACACTTTCGGCTGTGCTCAAAGGTACGGTACGGATAGAGTCCCAATAAGCGATACCACGTCGGGTTGCCATCGAATCTATTTCGGTTGACTGAACCCTCTTTTCGATCATATCCACATCTTCCCCTTTTTCCCGGGTGGCTTCGAAAGTCTGCTTGTCGTATTCTTTCATGATTTTCCGGAGATTACGGGCAGAGAATTTCTTCTGTCCGTTCATCAGCTCTTCCAGATTCTGATTTTTAATATCCCTGTTACTCAACCTGACAGGCTTCACTTCCTCCTTTTCTTTTTTTTCATCCAGCACTTCAATATCCTGTGCAAAAACCGGGTTGACTTTCAGGCTGGAAAAAGACTGGGAAATCACATAATCAGCTTTGCCTTTAATCCCGTATATTCCTCCGTCTGCATGGAACTGCTGATTGACCGGCACCCATACCTGCTGCACCGGTGCATAGAGCTGTTTTATTTTCAGGCCGATACCCGTTTTTACCGTTTCCAGGTCCAGGCTGTGAATACACCACAGGTTTTCTATTATATGAATGGTTCCTCTGAAAACGCCATCACCGTAAGCGCGCGGGATCACTTTTATTTTGTTTACCTCTATGCCATGCTCACGGAAAGACCCGAGGTATTCAAATTTATAATAGGAAAAAGCTTTAGGAGAAAGCGGAGATACGTTACCCACCACATCGGGTTTATAAAAACTGCTGAGCAGGTATTCGTTCGGATTGGCAAAATTGTTATCCTGACTATTGCGTGAGGCAAGTACCTTCTGCTTATAGATATTCGGCTGCTGAAATTCAATTTCTGAAATCGTTTCATTGAGGATCGGGACGCCCTTTTTGAAATTTTCTTCTTTGGCGATCTTTTCCAGTTCCTTTTTGTAGAGGAATTCAAAGGGTAAATCTGTGATAACGACGGAAGATTTAGTATAGGCTTTGGCTTTATAGCTTTCTACTTGCAGGGAATGATACCTGCTTTTGGCAATGGCCCGGCGCATAATGGTATAGGCCGGATCTTCGTTACGCGCGCCGATCTTCAGTTCGGCAAGATCAAGTGCCTGCTCGGCCAGTACAGCGTCAAAAGTAACTGTTTCTGAGGTGATGGTAATGGCTTTCATACCACTCTGATAACCCAGATACTGGAATACAATTTCATAATAGCCGGGTTTCAGATCAAGACGGTATTGACCGTCTTCATTGGCCATCGTGCCCTGCTCAGTTCCTCTGACAGCCACAGCGGCAAACGGCAGCATTTCTCCTTTCTGGTTTTTGACAGTTCCCTGTATTCCCGTTTGAGCAATAAGGCTGGCAGGAATAATAAGTATTAAAATGAGCGATAAAAAACGATTCATAAATCTTCATGGTATGAGTAATGGCAAATGTAAATAAATTGGCTGTATATCAGTTTGCTTTATCAACCTTCAGGACAATTGCTGCTTTCAGCGGTCTGGTTATTATTCAGATGACTGCCGCAGGCAAAAGGATGCACAAACAGGTATCAGCGGAAAAATAACCTGATGAATGAGCTGTCAGGTAGTTAAAGCCAGCTTAACTCAAAATTAATTTTTATGGATAGTCTCAGGGTTGTGATTGGCAGTAGTACAGGTAGTATAATCACTTTAACCGACTTGCATGAAAAAGAAAGCAGGAAAAATTTTATTGATAATCGCATGTTGTACAGGACTGATGTCATTCGGTTTTTTTATAAATGAACCTTCTTCATCACTCTCTTTTATTTACCCTCATCATATTTCGATTTCCTGGGAAAAAAGCCCTGAAAACAGCCAGTCGGTTACCTGGCGCACCCATGATACGACCCGCGTCAGCTTTGTAGAATATACCGAAACCACAGCCACTCCCTTTTTTAAGGATAAGGTAAAGCAGCTTCCGGCGAAGACTTTACGCCATACGGCTGACGATGGTTCCTGGAATCACCATAGTGCCACTCTGGAAGGTTTACAGCCCAATACTTCTTATACTTACCGCGTGGGTAATGGCGAATACTGGTCGGAATGGGCTGAATTCAGAACTGCCAGCGGAGGAAATGAGCCTTTTTCATTTATTTATTTCGGAGATGTGCAACGGGATATTTACTCGCTGGGCAGCCGCACGATCCGTAAAGCCATCATGGACAGATCTGAAGCAAAGTTCCTGTTATTCGGCGGGGATCTTGTACACCGGGGGGCGTTGAATAAGGAAAACTGGAATGAGTTTTTTCCTACCGGTGGCTGGATTTACCAAAGTTACCCTTTACTGGCTACTCCTGGTAACCATGAATATTTTACGCCGCGCTCACCGGATTATCTGACAGAGGACTGGCGGCTGAATTTTACCTTTCCGCAAAACGGGCCTGCCGGGCAGGAAGAAGAAACTTATTTCGTTGATTATAATAATATCCGGATTATTTCCCTGAACCTGTGCCGGTATCCGATCGATAAACCGGGGACTCAGGCGATGCTCTCCTGGCTGGAAGACCGCCTGAAAGAATTTAAGGGCGACTGGGTAATTGTGATGCACCATTATTCTATGGAACAGCTCGCACGCAACCGCGAGGCCGGAGTCCGTTTTCCGGAGTTCAAGGCGTTGTATGAGAAGTATAATGTTCCGATGGTGCTGACCGGGCATGAGCACGTATATGCAAGAGGGCGTATGGACGGGAAGTTGCCTGTGTATGTTGTCAGCGTTTCGGGGCCTTATCAGAACGCCATCCGTTTTCCTGACTGGATCGAGCGGGCCGGGACTTCGCAACAGCTGTATCAGATCATTGATGTAACACCCAACGAACTTCGCTATGTTTCCAAAACCGTAGCCGGGGATATCTATGACGGATTTGTTATTGAAAAAGGCAAAAATGGCAATATGAAATTTACGGCAGAAAAGCAGCTTCCGCCAGAGTCTTTTTTACCACCGGCCGAATTTGAAACGCGTTATAAAAAGGAACTGGTTGATTCGTATCAGACTGATTTGACGAATTATCTGGAAAAGAGAAAATAGGGCCTTGATTTTTTTCTGATCCCTATGGTATTTACTACGAAGAT
>JBEBXQ010000105.1:0-17548 GCA_040391535.1 Telluribacter sp.
GGGGTTTTTTTGCTTTTGCTGTCCATAAATACTGGATCAATTCAAAAACTTGTGGAGCGCGTAGGATTATTCGGGTCGAGTCCAAAAGTTGTGGAGATGGTTGTGTTTTTCCAGGTTTGTATTTTTAATCAAACCTGATCTTCTTGGAAAGTTTCTTGACTTTTACTTTAGTAGAATACCTGTTACCCGATTTTATAGTATCGTATTTTGAGTTGAGGCATGTTGAGAAGTCCTCTGGGGTTCTTTATGTTTATTTGGAAGAGACGGATTGACCGGATTCTGATCCAGCCAAAGCGAGCTTGCCTTCTAAAGGTCTTCTGTCCGAAATTACGATTCAGGACTTTTTCACTTGATCCCCTTTTTGCCTGTTTAAGCCCAATTGAAGCAAAAAAAGAAAGCCACTCGTTAAAGTGGCTTTCGGTGTAGCGGGAACAGGACTCGAACCTGTGACCTTTGGGTTATGAGCCCAACGAGCTACCAACTGCTCCATCCCGCGGTGTTGTTGTTGAATCGGAGTGCAAATATAGAGGTAATATTTCTAAATCCAATTAACAGCATGTAAAATATTTTATTTTTTTTCGGATTAACCAGAAACGAGTTCGGTTTCTGTATTGGAGTAAGGAGAAAATGTGTAAACTTTGCAGTATGGAAACAACGAATGTGGCTGAGCAGCAGCCTGAAAATATGCCGGACTTCAAAGCCGGATTTGTAAGTATAATAGGAAAACCCAATGTGGGCAAATCAACACTGATGAATGTGCTGGTAGGTGAAAAATTGTCTATTATTACTTCTAAAGCGCAAACTACCCGTCACCGGATCATGGGTATTCTCAATGGAACTCATAACGGAACTCCGTTTCAGATGGTATATTCTGACACGCCGGGGGTGGTAAAGCCCGCTTATAAACTGCATGATGCCATGATGACTTTTGTAAAAGGGTCTCTGGAAGATGCGGACGTATTGTTATTTGTAACGGAAATTGGTGAAAAAGCGGAAGGGCATGATGTATTGCCGTTGTTAAAGAGAAGTGATGCCCCTGTGGTATTGGTGATCAATAAAATTGACCTTTCGAACCAGGAAGAACTTGATGTTAAAATGGCCGAATGGCAGGAAGCGGTTAATCCTGCAGCTATTATTCCTGTATCGGCTTTGCATAATGCCAATATTTCCACACTCTTTGAAGCGATTATTTCACGCTTGCCTGATCATCCGCCTTATTTTGCAGAAGATGAGCTTACCGATAAACCTGAACGTTTCTTCGCATCGGAGATTATCCGCGAAAAAATATTTCTCAACTACCGCCAGGAAATCCCTTATAGTACAGAAGTGGTGATAACCCGGTTTCAGGAAAAGGACGATATGATCGTCATCAGTGCTGAAATTATGGTGGAAAGGAAAAGCCAGAAGGGTATTATTATCGGTGATAAAGGTGCCATGATTAAGAAAACAGGCACTGAAGCACGGAAAGATTTGGAAGCTTTTTTTGGAAAAAAGGTATTTTTGGAGCAATTTGTAAAAGTAGAAGCCGATTGGCGAAGTAAAGAAACCAAGCTCCGGCAGTTTGGTTACGAAGATTAATCTTATGAGCGTAACAGTGTCCTCTCAAATAAAAGAAACTCAGGAACTTCAGGATAAATATGAGGTGGTAATTGGCCTTGAAGTGCATTGCCAGTTACTGACCGAATCTAAAATTTTTGCTTCAGATGCTAATATTTTCGGCTCTGAGCCTAATACCAATATCGGGCCGGTATCACTGGCATTGCCGGGAACGCTACCCAAACTGAACCGCAATGTAGTAGAATACGCAGTGAAGATGGGGCTGGCCTGTCAGTCAGAGATCAGCAGGGTTTTTATATTTGACCGTAAAAATTATTTTTATCCCGATCTTCCTAAAGGGTATCAGATATCGCAGGATAAAGCTCCTGTTTGTATAGGCGGAAAAGTGCGTATCATGACCGGAAGCGGGAACCAGGCGAAAGAAAGAGACATTCGTCTGCATCATATTCACCTGGAGGAAGATGCCGGTAAATCTGTCCACGATGGTAGTGAAACAGAAACTCTGCTGGATTACAACCGTGCCGGTACACCGTTGATTGAGATTGTTTCAGAGCCTGATTTACGTTCGGCAGAGGAAACGGGAGCTTATGTTACGGAAATCCGCCGGCTGGTGCGTTATCTGGGTGTTTCTGACGGGAATATGGAAGAAGGATCACTAAGGGCGGATGTCAATGTTTCAGTACGTCTGAAAGGAGCACCGGAATATGGCACCAAAGTGGAAATAAAAAATATGAATTCTATCCGCAATATTATGCGGGCTGTAGAATTTGAAAGTAACCGGCAGATTCAGGCACTGGAAAACAAGGAACTGATTTACCAGGAAACCAGGATGTTTGACGTTGAGGCAGGCAAAACTTATAGTATGCGTGTGAAGGAAACGATGAATGATTATCGTTATTTTCCTGATCCTGACCTGTGCCCTGTTTCGTTATCAGAAGCATGGTTAAAAGAGGTTGAGCAACAAATGCCGTTGTTGCCTGATGCTTTGAGAAACCGGTTCATGAATGAAATGCAACTACCCAGGTATGATGCCTTTGTGCTGACAGATACGCACGAAACAGCTGCCTATTTTCTGCAATTATGTGAAAATACAATGCATTTCAAAGCCGCGTCTAACTGGATGATGGGTGCCGTGAAATCATATCTGAATGAAAAGGGTATAGAGGCTGACCGGTTTCCCGTAAAACCTGAAAAACTGGCTGAACTCATAAGGATGGTTGAAGACAATGAAATCAGTAATACGGTTGCTGCACAGAAAATTTTTCCTCTTCTGACGGAAGATACAGGTGCAAGTCCGAAAGAGATAGCCGCGTCAAATAACTGGCTGCAAAACAGCAATACGGATGAACTTGAAACGTTAATTAATGAAGTTCTGGAATCAATGAGTGATAAGGTTGCCCAGTTTAAAAAAGGGAAAAAAGGCCTTATGGGTTTATTCGTGGGTGAGGTCATGAAAAAATCCGGCGGCTCGGCCGATCCTAAACTGGTAAATAAACTTTTGGCAGAAAAACTTAATTAGCAAGACGCATGAAAAATATGATGGTGAGTAAAATTCTGTATGCATCCGCGATCACCCTGTTATCCGCTACGTTTTCCTCAGGACAGGAGTTCACGGTGAGCGGGAAATTACCCGGAGGCCCGGAAGGGACGAAGATATTTTTACAGAAAGCAGGCAATCCACCGGTTTCTCTTGATTCGACTGTACTGTCTGCTGAGGGGAGTTTTTCTATTAAGGGAAATGAGAGCGACGGAGGGAACTTTTATATGATAGACATTGCCGGTCAGCAAAAAGTAGTCATGCTGGTTGAAGGAGGTGATAACCTTCAGCTTGCCGTGCAACAGGACGGCTCGATTGAGATCACCGGTTCTGAAAATATGAAATACTATTCAGCACTTTCAAAGCTCAATAGTGAAATGGCTGAAAAGGTGAATGCATGGAATGAAGAATATGCAACGGCTTCTGAAAAGAAAGACCTTAAGAAGCAGAACGAAATCAGGATAGCATACGAAAGTGCAGAGAAGGCGCAGGTGGAGAAAATCAGGACATTGATCCCTCAAATGGGAGACAATGTAGTTGCTGTTTTTGCTGCCAATAATTTTCTGAATCCGGAGACTGATCTGGAACTGATGTCGTCTGTTGCGGATAAATTTGAAAAAGCGAAACCCGATGCAAAAATTGTGCAGGCTTATGTAGGCCAGATGAAACGGCTGAAAGGTTTGTCGGTAGGTGCTTTGGCACCGGATTTTACGCTGGATTCTCCTGAAGGTGAAAAAATAGCACTTTCCTCGTTAAGAGGACAATATGTGCTGATCGACTTCTGGGCATCCTGGTGTGGCCCTTGTCGGGTTGAAAATCCGAATGTAGTGAAAATGTACAATAAGTATAAGGAAAAGGGCTTTACGATCTATGGCGTTTCTCTGGACAAGGATAAGAAGGCCTGGGTCAATGCCATTGAAAAAGATAAACTTACCTGGGTGCATGGTTCTGATCTGAAATACTGGCAAAACGAAGTGGCGCAGAATTATGGAGTGACCGGTATTCCGGCTACTTTTTTACTTGATAAAGACGGAAAAATAATAGCTAAAAATCTCCGGGGAAAAGCACTGGAAGATAAACTGGCGGAATTAATGGACTGATATCACGGTCTTTTCTCCGGAAAATAATAGTAAGGAAGCCTTGAAAACACTGTGTTTTCAAGGCTTTTTTATGCGTAGTACTTCAGATTGGGTACACTTATGGTTGCAGGTGGCGGCTGTTTATTTTACCCGGAAAAGGATTGGTACTTATTGATCAGGATTTCGCAGGAAAAAACTTAAAGAACTTTGCCACGAAATGATAAAGGAAGTAAGGAATTTGCTGTTAATTTTGAATCTCAATGATTTTGTAAGTTCAAATATACCATTCCAATGAAAATTGCCATTGTAGGTTGCGGAAATATGGGCATGGCTTTTGCCAGGGCTTTTCTGAAATTCGATCTGGTGAAAAATGAAGATTTTTTGCTGGTAGAAAAAAGTGAAGATAGGGTAGAAAGTCTGAAAAACAGCTTTAAACCGGGTGTTATAACCGGATTGATCGGGCCACAGATAGCAGCGTATGATCTCATTATATTGTCTGTAAAACCCCAGGACTTTCCTTCAATTGCAACTGAATTAGCGAAAGTAATAGCCCCGGAGCAGGTCGTTTTATCTATTATGGCTGGTATTACTATTCAAAAGATACAGGATGGTTTGCAGCATTCCAGGGTCATCAGAGCAATGCCCAATACGCCTGCTATGCTGGGCATGGGAATAACGGCTTATACTGCTTCACCGGAAATAGAACCTGCTCAGTTGCGTAAGATCGATAATCTGATCAATGCTACGGGTCGTTCGGTGTATCTGGAGGACGAGGGACTGATTGATGGTGTTACTGCCGTAAGCGGCAGCGGACCGGCTTATTTCTTTTATTTGGTAAAGGGAATGATTGACTCGGGCGTAAAACTGGGATTTGATGAATCCGTAGCAGCCCTTCTGGTTAAACAAACCATGCTGGGTGCCTATCATTTGATGAATGCTGACGATAAAACGCTGGATGAACTGATTCAAGCGGTTACTTCCAAAGGCGGAACTACTGAAGCGGCTCTGAAAACATTTGCGGCAAAAGGTTTAAATGAGGTGATTGATGCCGGAATCGTGGCCGCCCGTGATCGGTCAGTGGAATTATCCAAAGGATAGATTACGTTGACATCAGGTTGAGGATCATTTCACCGCATCACAGTTTAATGGGCGGACAGGATGTCCGTTTTCTATACTCCTGTCAGTCCTTCTGACTTAAAATAACCACGAAGTGGTGGATAAATTATAGAACTAAAGGAGAAGATAACGCTTAAAAAAACTCGTAAGAATGATATTTTCAGGTTGTAAGCTTATCCCGGACTTACTTTGTTTTAGTTAATACTGCGGCCCGTTTGTCTGATCTTCTTTAAAAGTTGATAATCTGATTATCGGGCTGTTTTTTGTCCCGAAATCTGACGGATTATCCTGATTTTTAAATTATACCGGATAAAAGTATGATTCAATAGGGATAAATTGGTTAGATTCGTCATCGGAAAACCGAAATGGATCTGTTGGGTTGAAACGGTATCTTTCTGATATGTCTTTATCAGTTGCATCTTATGCTCAGGATTTTATTTGTCTCAGTAATAACATTCGTCATATTCATAGTCTCATTTTCTGAGAAAACGGCTACCGACTGGCCTGAGTATAATGGTGACGGTGCAAGGAGTCATTATTCTGCTTTGAGCCAGATCAGCAGGAAGAATGTAAAAAATCTGAAAGTAGCCTGGACTTATCATTCCGGTGGAGCAGATACCATTCGCCATCGTACGCAGATGCAATGCAATCCCATTATAATCAAAGGCGTTTTGTACGGGGTTTCGGCAGAGACCCAGGCTTTCGCTCTGGATGCCATTACAGGAAAACAGCTATGGAAGACGGAGTTTTCTGAACATGAAAGTACTACCAGCCGTGGTGTGTCGTATTGGTCTGACGGTAAAACAGCCCGGATTTTTATGGGCGCAGGGAAATGGCTTTATGCACTTGACGCTGTATCCGGTAAACCCGTTTCTGAGTTTGGAACTGCCGGAAGAATCAATCTGAAGACCGGATTGGAGCGCCCTGGCGCAGATGATTATGTTTCTTCCAATACACCCAATACTATTTATGAAAATCTGATCATTACCGGTGTACGGGTGGCAGAGTCAGAAAGTGCCTTACTTGGAGATATCAGAGCTTTTGATGCCAGAACCGGCAAACTGATATGGACTTTTAAAACCATTCCTGATAAAGGTGAAGAAGGTTATGAAAGCTGGTACCCTGAAAACCCCAGGCAAAACCTGGGTGGAGCGAATGCCTGGATGGGTATGGCGGTTGATCGGGAAGCGGGCATTGTATATGTGCCAACAGGTTCCGCTGCCTATGATTTTTACGGAGGTAACCGCCACGGTGATAATCTCTTTGCCAACTGCTTGCTTGCCCTGGATGCAAGGACAGGGAAGAAAATATGGCATTATCAGTTGGTACATCATGATATCTGGGACAGAGACCCGCCGGCTCCGCCAAATTTGCTGGAAATAGTCAGAAACGGGAAAAAAGTAAAGGCAGTCGCATTGGTTACGAAACAAGGGCAGACATTTGTTTTTAACCGGCTGACCGGTGAACCCGTATACCCCATTAATCAGATGCCTTTTCCGCAGGAATCGATGCCAGGGGAAAAAGTGAGTATTACCCAGCCTGTACCGTCATTGCCCGTTCCTTTTACAAGGCAATCATTTACAAGCCAGGATTTCAGTCCGTTTGTTGCTGACAAGGACTCTCTTATTGCCATTCTTAGTAAGGCCCGTACAGGATCACCTTATATTCCGGTTACAGAAAAAATGACGGTTTTCTTCCCGGGAACGGATGGCGGAGCACAATGGGGTGGTGCTGCTGCCGATCCGGAGGGTATCTTATACGTACCGGCTAAGGAAATTCCGGTATATACATCCCTCGTTCCCCGAAAGCAAGCAACGGCCCGTATTTCAGGAGGGCAAAAACTGTATGGTTTATATTGTTCATCCTGCCATGGAGAAGATCGTAAAGGCAGCCATGATGGTTCCTACCCGGGATTGTCAGGAATTGCACAGCGGCTTTCAGCAGAGCAGTTGCATACCCTATTGCAGAATGGACAGGGCAGGATGCCATCATTTTCTCATTTGTCAGTGAATGAAAAAAAGTTACTGACCGGTTTTTTGTTTGATAAGATCTCCGATGAGACAATAATTGCAGAGGAGAAACCCCTGATTATACCTTATCAGCACACAGGTTATAACCGCTGGTATGACCGGAACGGTTATCCGGTAAGTATGCCGCCCTGGGGCACGCTGACTGCCATAGACCTTAATACCGGTCAGCATAAATGGCAGGTTCCGCTGGGGGAATATGCTGCTCTTACCAAAGAAGGTATTCCTCCGACAGGGACTGATAATTATGGCGGCCCGTTAGTAACCGCAGGCGGACTGGTTTTTATAGCAGCCACGCGGGATGAGAAATTCAGGGCTTTTGATAAAGAGACCGGAAAATTACTTTGGGAAAGCGATCTTCCGGCCGCTGGTTATGCGACTCCCAGTACGTATGCCGTCAATGGGAAACAATATGTTGTCATTGCTTGCGGAGGAGGCAAGCTCAATACCAGATCAGGAGATCAGTATGTTGCTTTTGTGCTGGAATAATTCATTTATTCTTTCACAAACGCGATTTTGATACTGCGTACTTCCCTGATCCATCGGGCAGGCCGTTTATCGTTTGGAGCTATAATCCGGAAAGGTCCCTCATTGGCCGGGAGCGGTTTGCCGTTTTTTTCAATGGCCAGCATCACCCGCTGATCTGTATATTCAGGGTCAATTTCGGGTAGCGAATACAGTACCTGATAGCCATCGGCAGCGGTAATCAGGACATATTTGACCAGATTCTCTCCTCTAAGGTCCTTCCCTGTAGTCACACCTGCTTTTTGAAGCAGTTCTATAAGGGTGACACCACCGAATTCATTTTCTTTATCGTCCCTGTCTTTGGTTTTACAGGTAATCTGAGGAAGTTTTTTCAGGTCATCAACACTTAAATTCAGTGGTGTGATAACTTCTCCTGATACTGATAGTGTCGCTTCACTCTGCGCGCTTACATGAAGATTAGCCGCAAGAAAAGGAATCAGTAAAATGAATGTCCGTACTATTAAATTCTGCATGGTCATTGTTATTGTGCGTTATGTGGATTTGAGAATTCCGGATTATTAATAAAAACCGAATCGGTAAGCATCCCAAGGAACGCTATAATGTCCTGTTTTTCGGAAATGGTCAGAGAAAGCTGAGTGCCCCCTGTTTGATTAGAGTTTCCTTTGATAAAACTGCTCAGATTTTCGGAAGGCTGCACATGGTCACTGTAATGATCCAGCACTTCTTCAATCGTTGCAAACCGTCCATCGTGCATATAAGGCGCTGTCAGAAGAATATTCCGTAAAGTCGGCACTCTGAACCTTCCATGATCTGCTGACTGAGCTGTAATGTCACTTCTGCCTGCATCTGCAGTCTGAATGTCCAGGCCGTTGTTATGAAATAGTTCTTTGTACATTTTAGGTCCGCCATGACAATGCGTACAATTAGCACCTCTGATATTCTGTTGCGGATCCGGATTTCTTTCAAACAGTGTCATTCCGCGTAATTCCTGTTCATTGGGTACATACCGGCCCGCCAGATAACGGTCATATGGTGCATTTGATGAAATCAGCGTTCTTTGAAATTGTGCCAGCGCTTTCACCAGCATTGAACCCGTGATACGGTCGCTGCCGAATGCCTGCTTAAATAGTGGCGGATATGCGTCCGTTGCCTGTAATTTACGAACCGACTCCTCCAGAGATTGTCCCATTTCATGCGGATCCGTTAACGGGAAAGCGGCTTGCTCTTCCAGACTCGATGCGCGGCCGTCCCAGAAATATTGACGGACCCATAATAAATTGGCCAGCGACATGGCATTTCTGCTGGTCAGGGCCCCATGAATACCATCACTAAATTTCTTTCCGTCGGTAAATGCAAGTTTTTGCTGGTGGCAACCGGCGCAGGAAATTGAATTATCTGCTGAAAGCATTGGCTCATAAAACAGCATACGTCCGAGATAAACGCCTTCCTGTGTTGTAGGATTGTCTGCCGGTATTGAAAATCTTGAACCGAAATTAGCAGGATAATCCAGTACAAACGGTTCAGGATGCCGGATTTCAAAAGCCGTTAACAGTACCGATATGAAAAAGAATGCAACAGGTAATCCCCCCGTGATCCACAGGTGGGGAGATCGTCGCTTCCATTTCTTTCTGAATGGATTAATCCTGTTTATAAACGGCCGGATCATTAATAATTGAAAACCAGATTGATAAAAAAGTTGCGGCCTGCTTCCGGGAAACCTTCTACAAGGCTGTAGTTTTTGTCGAAAATATTATTCACCCCGCCTTCTACGGATATAAATTTATATACCTGTACCGAAGCTCTGGTATTCACCAGGGAATAAGCACCCACCTCGGTACCGTAACTGGTGCTGTACCGTTTGCTGTTATGTTCAAAACTCAGAAGCAGGCTGGCGCTTTTCAGAAATGTATAATCAACATAAGCAAAGAACTTACCTGAGGGGACATCGGTAAACAGGATATCAGGATTGGTTTTGTTTTCACGCTTTAAATAAGTGTAATTGCTTCCCAACAGGAGGCCTTGTGTTATTTTATAATTTAACCCCGCTTCAGCTCCGTAAAACCGGGCTTTACCGGCATTTTGCAGCTGAAATTTATTAGGTTCAACATTGTCGACCCTTTGAATAATATCAGAAATACCACTGTTAAATACGGACGCTTCAAGACTCAGGTTATCGGTCAGCCGGCCTGTATAGCTTAGATCAAAATTCAGAGCTACTTCGGCGTTAAGGTCCGGATTCGGGATCGCCTGCCCCATCCGGTAGGAGTAACGGTCTTTTATCGTCGCAAACCGGGTTTTTCTGGCAAGGGAAGTTTTAAGGGAGTGACGGGCGTTTATATCCCAGAATAACCCGATCTGAGCATTTAATGCATTATTTTTACTTGCTGCGTAATCTGCCAGCTGCTGCTGGTCGGCTAGGTATTCCTGCGCGGTTTCATTATTACGGATATTAAAAGCAATGCCCGGTATGACGGATAATTTTGGTGTAATCTGATAGATATTCTCAACACCCACAGACAGTGTGTTGTCGACAAACGTCTGAACGGGTTCATTCAGGTCATTTTCGCGATGGATATCCCGCTTGTATTGGGCATTTATTTTCAGGATATTGTTGGTGAATGTCCGCGTCTCAAACTCAACGTTTCCTCCCAATGTATAGTCGTCATAAAAGCTCTGAAAGGCATATCCCCGGGTTTGGGTGGTATAAGTGGTGTCATCATAACTGAAAAGGCTATTCACAAAAGTATCGTAGTAAAGCCGGGTCTTTATATGATTCTTTTTACCTACTGCGGTGTTGGAAATAAAATAAAGACTTTGCTTGTTCCATTCCGGCCATTGCCAGAAACGTGTAGCAACAGCCGCATCATTACCTACATAGGGTGGAGTACCTTTTTCGCCTTTCTGGTTGATATATCCGATGACATATTCATCCGTTTCATTAGGCGTGAAACCCGCCTTCACACTGATTTTCGAATCATTCCGGTAGGCATTTTCGCGGGAACCTGTTTGCTGATATTGCCGTGGCTGAAAATCACGGGAAAGAGGGTAGGTGTCTTGTTTAAGCTGAGAAATACCGACCTGGTAATAAAATCTGGCCAGTCGTGATCCGGCATTGATATTCCAGCGAAATCCGTCTCCGCTGAATACACCTGCCCGGCCATTAATTTCAAAGGCCTTTACGGGCTTGCGGGTAATAAGGTTAATCGCACCCCCCATCGTGTTGCTTCCGTAAAGAATGGAGGTAAAACCTTTGGAAACATTCACTTTGGCGAGATCAAATGAGGTAAACCTTCCCATATCAACGTAGCCATCGTAGGGAACATACACCGGGACTCCGTCAATATAAACCGGTACCTGCCTGAGATCAAATCCCCTGACATAAACGACCGATTCATTTCGGGGACCCACATTGGCGATATTCACGCCCGGCAGAATATTTAAAGTATTGGAAAGGTCGGTTTTATTAAATTTTTCGATCGTCTGGTAGGACAGGGATGAATTAACCGTGCGGTCAGGAGAACCAGTCACCGTTATTTCTCCTAATTCAAAGATACTTTGATAATCCGATGAATCATTTGCGGAAGTAGCTTGCCAGGCATTTCCTGACAATGACAAAAAGAAAAAAAAGGGTAGAAACAGAAGATGCTTTTTCATTTAATTCGATATGTAAGATCTGACATATCGTAAATATAATAAAGCCTGGGAATAATTTGGAGATCAGATTAGCTTTTGAAGTTCTGTTTCTGCATTAATAATGGCCTGGAGTTTGTTGTCCAACGTTTTGTATGCTTTTAATAAAGCTTTTCCGGCTTCTGTCAGTTCGGTACCGCCGCCTTTTGTACCGCCTTTCTGTGTGACCACATAAGGGCCTTTTCCCTGTGAATTCATGGAATCTACCAATGCCCATGCCTTTTTGTAGGACAGTCCCATTTCTTTGGCAGCTTTTGAAATGGAGCCTGTCTGTTCAATATGCCCCAGGATTTCACACCGTCCCGGACCCAGAAATTTTTCACCGTCAAGATAAACCCAGTGACGTAACCGTATTTCAATATTTCTGTCCATTTTACCTCGTAATCTGAATTTTGGTTTTACCGGTGAAAGATACGAAGGAAGATTTTTAACCACAGCATCTTTTAAATACAATAATGCCTGAAGCCGATAATCAGCGAAATGAATTATTTTAAATGAAGGAATCATGAACCCGCATCTCAATCCGCAGGTTGGAACAATATTTTCCTTCAACTATTTTTTACCCATGACAATAGGTTGTCTTTTATCTGCATGAATTTTGTATTCTGATAAAACGAAAAGAGAACTATGGAAAAGTTAACCATTGAAAAATTCAGTATTGTCGGTCTGGCAATACGGACTACGAATGAAAACGGACAGGCTGCCCGGGATATTCCTGCACTCTGGAAACGATTTATGGAAGAACGTGTTGCAGATTATATTCCGGATAAAGCGGATAACGCGCTGTACTGTATTTACACGGATTACGAAAAAGATCACACCCGCCCTTATACGACTATTCTGGGATGTAAGGTTCAAAATCTGAATATTATACCTGAAGGTATGACAGGCCGGACATTTGAAGAAGGAGAGTATGTCAGGTATGTTGCAGAAGGAGATCTCTCTCAGGGTAGTGTTTATCATGAGTGGGTCCGGATATGGAATTCAGACGTACCCAGAGCCTATGCCGCTGATTTTGAAGTATACGAAGAAAAGGCGCTGCAAACCGGAAATGCTGCAGTGGATATCTTCGTTTCAATACGATAATCTTTGGGGAAACCCTGATCTGTTAGGGAGTATTACCTGAAGTGACGACGTTTGATATTGCTGCAACGAAGTTAATTTTCAGGTAATTTCTCCAGATCAATGGCAGGAGGATCAGCGACAGGCTGAATTCTGAAAACAGACCCGATAGTGGTACTGTCATTAAAAAAACCACAATTCTGAAGAAAGAAGCGCTTGCCCTCCTGGCCGCCTTTGTAGTCAAGCCGGAACTTTTTCCTTCCGGTATTATCCACTGAAAAAACGGCATTACTGATACCGACCCATTTCCCGTTTGTGTTTCTTACCCATTGGTTATGGAAATAAGCTTTACGGGGAATGTCGCCGGTTTCGGTATTGAAATTCTCCAGAAAGGAATGGAACCGGGTCAGGTAAGTCCGGGTCTTGGGACGATTGAAACTGGCAATGAGCCGCCATTGATTTTCCTCCGGCGCAAAGAAATAGGCGGTGTAACGGGTGTATTGGTTTTCAACCGGGTTTCCCCTTAGCAAAAAACGATAGGTTTGTCCGGCTTTCCAGGGATAGCGAAGAAAACTCTGTCCGCCCGAACCTTCATTTCCGAATTCTCCGGTATTGACATCTTTTCCTTTACCAACCAGAATGATTTTCTGATCGTCAGGAATACGGGAAGGATCGTCGGTTTCAAACGGACTCCAAACCGAGAACAACACCCTTCTTTCGGTTTCGCTATTGACCTGCATACCAAAATAACCTTCTCCAAAGCCATTGGCCATATAATACGAGCCTTTAATATCATTTCCTTCCGGAACGGTTATTTCGCTGTAGAACCATTCGGTTTCATCACCTGCCTCACGGGTATCATAACGAAGGTGCACCGACGGGCCACGACGTCCCCAGTAAAAGAAATTACCTTCGTTGTTGCGTACAAAAGCGGTTTCAGGACTGACAGCACTACCCTGAACGTACAGATCCGTCAGCTCGGCGAAAAGCGGCCCTTCTTTAGCAATACCGGCTATTTCAATCCGGATGTAACCTGTTGTATTGATTTCCCATTCACCCAGCAAATGCAGCTGACTTTTCTCTCCTTTTGCCGTGATATTTTTTGTGATTCCATTGACAGAACAGGCAATCGTGCTTTCTCCTTCAGGAACGCGCATATGGGCTGATACCTTTATCCTGCCGGTTCGGTTAAGGCTCAGGTAGGTTGAGAATTTTGTTTGAGGATCATTCCAATGCATCCATCCTTTTCCGGAAACCTGTGAAGGCTTGCTTTCGGGGAAAGCCCATGAGTTTCCGGCTACCGGAATAATAACCGACAGAGAATCATTTTCAGTTATGGGTATTTTATCTGTCAAAGGGGCAGTAAAAAGCACTGAAAGCAGCATGGAAATAAAAAAAGACAGTATCATCAGACATCAGGTTAGTCAGTGTCGCAAATTGTCATTTTTTAACGGATAATTAAAATGAATAACCGGTTCGGGGATCCCGCCGGTAGAATGGTAAAATTCCGTAGCATGAAGTTCATCAGCGTCAGCCTGGACAAAAACTTCGTCGGCTCCCTTCGTTTTTGCAAAATCAATCACGGCCGAAATAAGTTTTTTGCCAATCCCCCGGCGTTGGTAAGACGGTTTTACGGCAAGGTCATAGATGTATATCAGAGGGCTTGCCGAATAATACTGATGAAGGGTGTAAGTGGTAAGTCCTCCGACAATTTCATGGTCGGAAACCGCAGCAAATACCCCGAAATCATCCTTTTCCAGCAGTGTTTGCAGGTATTGGGAATTAGGGATACTGAATTTTTCCATTTCAAACACCTCTTCAAATACGTTGATCAGTTCAATAAAACTATACAGATCCTCACCAATAAGCTTCTTAATATGGATTACTGACCCTTCCATTACCTATGTTATTTGAGCAGAAATGATCGTGACAAGTTAGGGAATTCTGGGTTTGAAAGAAAAAATGAAAGGAGATTATGTATTGTATAGCGTTTTGCATAACACAAAAAAAGCACTTAACCTTTTGAGTTAAGTGCTTGATTTTGAAGAGCCCCCAGCCGGGATCGAACCAGCGACCTACTGATTACAAGTCAGTTGCTCTACCAGCTGAGCTATGGAGGCTTCTTGCCGTTTTTCAGAATCGTTCTCTGAAATCGTGGTGCAAAAGTATGGGCTGGATTTTTAACTTCCAAACATTTGCACCAATTTTTTTTTGGTTAAATCGCCTCCTGGATGATATTGAGCTGATGTTTTAACTCTTCCAGCTGATTCTGAGCAGTTTCTATTTTCTTCTCAAAAGTTGCTTTCAGTTTATCTGAAGTTTTTGATTTGGCAAAAAATTCAATATTGTTTTTCCAGACAGCGATATCGTTCTCCAGCGAAGTGATTTTTCTTCTGATATCACTTTCTTTTCGCAGCAGTCCGCGCTCAGAGTCTCCCTCACGGGCCAGTTCAACTTCACTGTCAATCAGTACCTGCTCTTTTTCCTTATTGCTGAGCTTACCAATCGCACTTACATAACTATTGATCGCATGGATATAACGTTTCTGGATATTCTGCATATCCTTCTTCGGCACAAATCCGATAGATGACCATTCTTCCTTAAATCTATTAAGTTGTTCTAGTGTGGCATCCTTTGCGGTCTCAGCCGCTTTTTCTATCGTATCACAAAGAGCAGTTTTGGCGGTGAGATTCGCTTCAAACTCCTTATCCTGTTCGCTGTTCTTGGTTCTTTTCTTTTCAAAATAACGATCACAGGCCGCTTTGAAACGATCGTAAATAGAGTTTTTGAATTTCTCGGGAACCTGCCCGATTTGTTTCCACTTTTTCTGAATTTCGATAATTTTCTGGGTGTTCTGATGGCTGTCCTCACCTGACTCCAGGATCTTTTCCACCTCGTCACACAGCTCTGTTTTGGCGGTCAGGTTAATCTGGCGTTTTTTCTCCAGCTGACGGAAAAATTCTCCTTTGTTATGGAAGAACGTCTTCAGTGCTGCCCAGAATTTTTTACTCAGGTCTTTACCTTCTTCCCTCGGCATGGGACCTTTCAGCTCAATCCATGCCTCCTGAAATGTAAGCAGCTCTTTGGTTTTGGCATTCCATTCGTTAATGCTGCCCGAATTAAAGGTAGTAAAGGCAATTACATCCTCATAAATTCTGGATTTTTGCTCATAAACCTCACTCATCGACTTTTTCTGCTCTTCGCGCTGTGCTCTTCTGGCATCATACAGCACGTCCATGGCTGCTTTAAAGCGTTGCCATAATGCCTCCTGGTCTTCTTTAGGTGCCGGGCCGATGTGCTTATATTCCTCAAAAATCTGAGTAGCCTCATCCAGTACTTCACCGGCCAGTTCAGACTGCTCTTTTACAGATGCAGCCAGCGTTTCGATTTTCTCGCATAGTTCAGCCTTTAATTCGGCATTTTTCTTGCGATCCAGTTCTTTGAGTTCAAAATAAATATTACGGATGCTGAAATACCGGTCTACAAGGGCATTATAGGTAGCCCACAGGGTACCGTTGTGCGGCGACGATACATTACCGGCGCTTTTCCATTGCTCCTGTATTTTTTTGAAATTATCCCAGGCCGACTTCATGTCGGAAGCTCCGGTTTCCCGGCCTTCTTCCTTTTCGATAAGTTCACGTAACTGCTGTAACAGCGACGTTTTTATATTAAAATTATCTTCTTTGTTTTTCTCGAGCTTCTGATAGAAATTCTGGCGGATATCACGGATTGCCTTCAGCGACTCCTCTATTTTCTGGATATCGTTATCATAACGGAATTCGAAACCTTCTTCATTACCATTGTCGGTGATGTATTTTTGACGCGCCTCCTCGAATTCGGATTTTTTGATCTGATCCAGAACCGGACGGATATCCCTTGCCAGACGATCTGTTTTGCGGATAGCATCGGCATTGCTCCCGGTACTCTGCAGGTTAGTCAGCTCTTTGCCAAGCAATTCTGACAATCCTTTTTTGTCCAGTTCTCCAAGATCAATGTCAAATGAACCCTCCAGCTCTTCTTCTTCAGGGTTTTGAATGTCCAAATCCAGGTCGATTGAATTATTTTCAATCTTCAGGTTTTCCTCCTTCTCCGTATTGGCGGCAGTTTTGTTCTCTTCCGTTGCCATCGTTTTTCGTTACATTAGTTCTACGTACACTTGCAAAAATAAGAATCTTTCCATTGAAATACTTAGTTTTGTGACTTAACATTGAAATCATTGTAAAATGAATGAGGAAATTGCTCGTTTAAGGACCGAATTTAACAAGAACGGCTTAGACGAAAATGACATAAGTGATTCTCCGTTCAGGCAATTTGGATTATGGTTTGATAGTGCGCTTTCTTCCGGAATTCACGAGCCTAATGCTATGGCACTTGCTACCGTTGAAGCAGACGGCCGGCCTTCGGTAAGGATTGTTCTGTTAAAAGGATTTGATGAGTCCGGATTTACGTTTTATACTAATTATAATAGCCGGAAAGGGAGGAATATGTTGCATTTCCCTTATGCTGCGCTTACATTTTTCTGGCCTGAACTGGAACGGCAGGTGCGTATTGAAGGCCGGGTGGAGCAGGTAAGTAATGCGGAGTCAGACGAATATTTTGCGATTCGCCCGAGGGGAAGCCAGATAGGGGCATGGGTTTCTGAGCAAAGTCAGGTAGCAGAAAGTCAGGCGGCGATGCTCAGCAAAGTAGCAGAAATTGAAAAGCGATTTGAAGGGAAGGACGTTCCCAGGCCGCCGCATTGGGGTGGTTTCCGTGTTATTCCCGATCGTATGGAGTTCTGGCAGGGGAGACCAAACCGGTTACATGACAGGATACTTTATACGCTGAACAGCGACCACCACTGGGATATCAGCAGGCTATATCCATAAAAGGATGCTGATATAACCGGCTTAAGGTATTCAGCACGCTTGTAAATTGAGGTTGTAATGGCAGAAATTTTCTCTGTAGAGTCAGTAAGAGCGCAGCATTTACTGACATACTGCGCTTTTATTGAT
>JBEBXQ010000106.1:0-17450 GCA_040391535.1 Telluribacter sp.
AGAATGCTCCTGCAAGTGTGCCCAGTTTTTGTAAAAATTGCCTGCGACCTGACATGGTGTTTTTTAATTGATAGTAAGAATGAATAATTGCTTTGCTGCTATTAATGTAGTAACAGCACCTGAAATGCATCGTAAATCAGGTGCTGTTACTACATTATCAGCTCATCTGCAAACTAATTGCCTTCCCCGTATTCGGGTGATTTCTTGTCAAACCAGATTCTTTCGGTACTCAGTTTTTCAATGGTAAAATCGTTGGGAGTGAATCCCTGTTCGGCCATTGCAGCGCTCCAGTTGGCATAATTAACTTCCCCCGGATCGAGCGTCCACCATCTTCTGGGTAACAGATCGGTTACGGTTTCACGGGGAAGTAAAGCCGAATTGAATTTTGGGTAACCTGTCCGGCGCGTCAGGGTGAATGCTTCGTTAGGATCACGGTAAAGATTCAACAGTGCCTGAATATAGATCTTTTCCAGGTCATTGGTTCCGTCCAGTTTAACCTTCGGGTTGGCCAGGTGAATGTCGGTCAGGGCGTCAATGTTTGCGTATGACGTTGAACCGGCTGAAACCGCAATATCATTCATCGTGTTTGCGGAGGCACGAACCCCTTTTTCGTACCATTCAGCAACAGTCCCTTTTGTGTTAATACCGGTACCATACCCCTTCTGGATAAACTCGGCAATCTGTAAACAAACTTCTGCATACGAGAACAGGACGTCAATAACCGTACCGCTGCCACCGTCTACAGTGGGCGCGAAGAATTTGCGGTTTACGGTGGAAATCAGCTGATACCGGTTGGAGCCGCCGGCATTGAACGGGTTGACGAAATAGGTACTGACCGGCGGATTGGACTGAAAATCGGCTGGCCCGCCCTGATACATAATGTCCGGATCATTCATATTGATCCATGACGGTAATACTCTGTCATATTTGGCAAGCGTATCCTTAAAGCTGCCTGTCAGGGAATTTTTATCGTAATAAATGCCAAGGCGCGGATCGTCAGAGGACTTGAGAAATGATATGGCCGTGCCAACGGCAAAGTGGCGGCTGTAGATGTCAATATTATATCCGTCAATTCCAAAAGGATAATAAGCAGCGTTTTTATGAATAAGCTGATCGGATTCACTACTGAATGGTCCTGTGGCATCGGTCATTACTTCCTTGAAAATCTGTTCGGCCTTTGCTGCATCCTGATGCTGAATTCTGGCGGCGATTCTCAGTTTCAGTGAATTGGCGAGCCTGATCCATCTGGTAATGTCGCCGGCAAAGAAGATATCGTTATTCCCGAAGGTAATCTGATTCTCTGAACTGCTCTGAAGAACAGCGATAGCGGCAGACAGTTCTTCCAGCCATAGCGTATATAAACGCTCCTGATTGTCATATTTAGGATTGTATTTAGCCTCATCTCTGCCTTTGTTAGCCTCCGTATAAGGCATGGAGCCGTTCATGTCACTTACCTTCAATGCCATCATCACCTGAGGTATATAAGTAACGGCACGGATTTGCGCGAAATTCTCTTTGTCGGGTTTAAGATCGATTAATCTTCTTATTTCGACAAGGTTAGGGAGTATGCTGGTGTAAAAAAGCCTGTACCGGCTGTTAACGTTCGTAGTTGCTGCTGCATAGCTTTGTCCGGTTACCAACTGACATGCCGACAAGAAATGCGTAAATCCCTCCGTCCAGTACTCGCCCCCGCGGGAAGTCTGCATAGGGAGCAGCGACGAGGTAAAGAGCAATCTTACGTCAACATCCGTAACTACATTCGGATTAATGTTTACCGTTTCAAAATCGTTGGTACAGGAGCCTGATAGCAGGCTGGTAAATGCAGCTGCTATGATATATAAATTCCTTTTCATTTCTTTTCTCATATTTATTACAATCAACTGATGATGATTACAAACGGATCTTTATTGAACCGCCCATTGACCTTACCATTGGCAGAAAACCCTCTTCTCCTACAGCAGAAGTGAGATTGGAGTTCAGTGATGCCGGATTGAGATCATAAGGCAAAGAGTTGTACAGATATCCCAGGTCCCTTCCGATAATGCTAATTGAAATCCCGTTCACCTTCATTCTGGATGCTATGCTTTGAGGGAGATTGTAAGAAATCATCACCTGACGAAGGGCAATCCAGCTGCTTTTGACAATCCAGAAATCAGACACACCTGTAGAAGAAGAAGCATAGCGATAATAGTACTGCGGGGCGTGGGTGGGTTCTACCAATCCGGCTTCATAAGCCTCTCTGAAAGTCATGCCTCCGACATCCGCGGTACCTCCTCCCGGGGCGGAAACGAGTTGGCCCTGTGCGAATACTCCGTCGATGATCATACCGTCGTCGTAGGTAATTCCGTCAAAACGACTTGTCCAGGTAATTCCGCCGTGGTCTGCATCTCTTCCAAACAGTGTATTAGGTAATACCCCGGTATGAGTTCCTGACCGTATAGAGGACATCGCCATGTCGCCTCCGATTTTGGCATCCAGTAACACGTTCAGCGACCAGCTTTTATAAGAAAAATCATTGGAGAATCCGGCCCGGAACCTGGCATTAATGTCTCCGATGTCCTGGTAGGTATTGCTTCTCTGCGGGAACGCCGCACGGGCATCGTTTCGCCAGGCGAGAACTGTCATGCCGTTTCTCGGATCGGCGGCATCGCCCTGGTTAACGTATTTGAGAGACTGTGTGGTGGAACGGATGGTTCCATAGGATTTCCCGACAACCGCCCATGAGCTGGCATCAAACGCAGCACCTCCGAGCGGATACTCCGTTCTTCCTTCCGCAAGCGAAACAATCAGGTTTTTATTCCGGGAAAAGGTGACGCGTGAATTCCACATGAAGCTTTTCTTCTGGAGAACAGTCCCGTCAAGGGATATCTCAATGCCCTTATTCTGAATATTACCCGCATTAATCTTCACTCCCGAAACGCCGGATTCAACCGGAGTTGAAATATCAATGATCTGATCGTACGTGTTATCCTGGTACAGGGTAAGGTCCAGGCCAACCCGGTTTCTAAGGAAGCGCAGTTCCATTCCTATTTCTTTGGAAATCTTTCTTTCAGGTTTTAATCCGGGAGATAAGGTAGTTGTGGAGCTGAAGTCTGCTCTGGTGGGTTCACCCGGAAGACCGATCACCTTTCCGGTAAACCGATAGCCCGGATTAATCACAAACGGATCGGTGTCTTTCCCCAACGCTGCAATGTTAGTCCTGAACTTCGCGAAGGTAACCGCGTTCGGAAACCTGAAGGTTTCAGAGGCAATCCAGGAAAGGCTGGCGGAAGGGTAGTTATAGAAATTGTTTCCGGTTCCGTCGGCATAGGTAAGTGCTGAAGACCAGTCACCCCGCCATGTAGTAGCCAGATAGACCTGATTCTTATAATCAAAATCAGCGCTTGCGTATACCGAGTTGATCTTTTTGTTATAATTGATACCACCCGTAACCAACGGTGAATTGACGGAGTTAGAGATGAAGAAATTGCCGGGAACCATGAGGCCGCCGGATGTGGCTCCCTGTGTGAAGGAACTGACAGAGTTATACATTTCTCCGCCTATGAATCCACTGAATCCCAGATCTTTACCTATATTAATGCTGTGAAAGGAAAGTATCCCCTTCATAAAATTACTTTCTTTTTTCGACTGGTTCAGTGTATAAGAACCCCCGCTGAAGTTAGAAAAGTGGCCCAATGCTTTATTTTCGTACTTGTCGTAGTTGTTATTCATATTACCCTCTACCGTCAAATTGGCCCATTCACTCAGTTTGGCAGTTAAAGCGAATCTCCCCATGAAATTCCGGCTGTCCATGGTCGCAACGGTATTCTGCATATTAAACCAGAATTCGGGGGCCATTACCTTATTGGTTTCCAGTGGATTGGTCGCCTTTGGTGCTCCGCCGAATTGCTGACTGGTATATCTGGCTTGCTGGTTCCAGTATTTTGTATCATAATTACGGGGAAACATCCAGGTGAAAGCCACCCCCCAGTTGTCACCCGCAAATGTATCGGTGTAAGGAGCCCAGGCCAGGTTCTGAGGGTTGGTGTTATCGCTTCCGGTAAATCCGGCACTGAAATCTGTACTTAACCACTTCGCCAGTTCATGCGTTACCCTTACGTTAAAATTATTCCTCTTCATTTTGTTGTTTACCGAAATACCGGTCTGTGCATCATGTGTTGCCGCAAACCGGTACGTGGTTTTATCACTGCCTCCTGAAAATGCCACACTGGTAGTGCTGAGTGTCCCATTCTTAAAAGCATCGAGGAAGTTATTGGGGACCGCTTTATATTCTGTCCAGGTACCGTCATAATTACGGACTTTCTGATTGGCAAATCTTGGTCCCCAGTTTTCATTTTCACGGTTAACGCCGGGATCAATATAAGGCTCATTGGTGATCGGATCGATAGGGAATACTTTTGTGGTCCACATCTGATCAGGTTGGTAGTTGGGATCGCGGGCATCTGTAAAGAATGCGCCTACACTGCCGCCTCCGAATTCGTTTTGAAACTGTGGCCCCCTGTAAGGATTGTATACCATGAAGTTTTGTGAAATATCAACACCAATGCCGGTAGCCTTACTTCCTTTTTTGGTCGTGATAAGGACCACACCGTTAATGGCCCGTGAGCCGTATAAGGCCGCTGCTGACGAACCTTTCAGTATCGAAACGCTTTCAAAATTCTCGCTGTTCAGGTTGGTAAGATCATTGGCAAAATCGCGGCCACCGGCAACCGATTCATTGTCGATAATGACCCCGTCCACTACAAAAATGGGCTGATTGTTCTGGCTTAATGTAGAATTACCCCTGATCACAATCCGTGAATTGCCAAAAGGGCCTGACGCACTCTGATCAATCTGGACTCCGGCCACTTTTCCCATCAGTGAGTTAACCGGGTTGATCTGTTGTGTCGCTGCCAGGTCGGCTCCCTTTACTTCGGTCACCGAAAACCCCAGCATCCTTTTCTCCTTAGACATGCCAAAGGCGGTCACGACTACTTCGTCCAATGCCTTGGTGTCGGTTTGAAGTGCCACATCAATAGTGGTTTTGTTGCCTGCCTGTATTTCCTGCGTAAGATAGCCCACGAAACTGAAAACAAGAATGGCGGTGTTATTCTCCACTGTCAGCTGATAATTGCCGTTTCCGTCGGTGATGGTTCCCTGCTGAGATCCCTTAATCAGGATACTTACCCCCGGCAAAGGTTCACTTTTCTCGTCAGTAACCTTCCCCCGGATCTGAATGCTTTGGTTCTCTTTGCTTTCGTCAGCAGGCTTGTTTTCTTTCTCTTCGGCCGGTACGGTTTTTTTCAGCATAATCATCTTGTCTTCCGATACGGTAAATCCTATTGACTGAGGTTCCAGCAGTTCTGCCAGAACCAGATCAAGCCTTTTATTGGTTGCTTTTGAGCTCACTTTCTGAAGCACGTCAATCGTGCTCGGACTGTAAATAAACCGTACATCCGTTTGTTGCTCAATGAGAGAAAGTACTTTTTTGAGCCGGCCTCCCTGCACATCCAGCGTTACCGTCTTTTCAAGTACGTTCTGCCCGAGTGCCCCGTTGGCATAGGACACTCCGCAACAAACCAGTAACAGGGCCAGCTGGTACATAGATATCTTCATAAATTTCCAGATCCCCAATGGGATATGTATTTTTCTTTTCATAGATTGTTAAGGTTTTAAGGTTTAGGTACTCTGAAACCGGTGCGCCATAACCTGGCCTGAGCGGGTCAGGTATAGCATCTCAAATTGACGTTTGAGCGGTGCACTGCCGGCCGGTAATGTTGACGCATTACCGGCTTTTTTGTTTTTGTCGTTTATATACTCATACAGGTTGTGTTTTATGAAACAAATCGTTTATAA
Source organism: Telluribacter sp. (assembly GCA_040391535.1). GTDB lineage: Bacteria > Bacteroidota > Bacteroidia > Cytophagales > Spirosomataceae > JBEBXQ01. Next base: position 5,836 of record JBEBXQ010000106.1, read on the forward strand.
AAGTGTTGCTTATTTTGGGACAGGCACTGCACAGCCATTGCCGGTCAGGAAAATACTGGTTCCCCTTACTTCATATTCAGCGTCGATGGCATCACAGATGTAATTCAGTTGTTTAAACAGGTCGAATCCGTTCAGATTGCCGGTAAATATGCAGTTATTCAGCTCTGAGTTATTGACGACAATGTCCATGCCATAGGCCCGCCGTAACTTAGCCAGAGCATCCCCTACAGGAGTTTCGTCAAATTTAAAGGAGAGGTCCGGTGCTTCCCGGGTTACGATTTCCGGGTGATCTACAATATCCTGCCTGATGGTTTTCAGATTCGTATTGTACACTACTTTCTGGTTCGGATTGATAATCACTCCGCTCTGTCTTTGTTTCCGGTCTTTTTCGCTGACATATACCGATACTTTTCCCGTCACCACAGAAACCTCGATGGTTTTTTTTGTCAGTTCAGGCTTCACATGAAAACTGGTGCCCAGAACTTCTGTAACCAGATCACCCGTATATACCAGAAAAGGTTTCTTAGGGTTTCGTTTTATATCAAAAAAAGCTTCTCCGGTCAGGTGCACGGTTCGCGTATGTTCTCCATAGTTTTCGCTTGTGATAATACGCGCACCTTCTCCCAGGGTGACCACGCTACTGTCGGGAAGAATTATACGTTGGCGGTTAATGGATGTATTGTGGGTTTCAATGCCTGTCATTGTTATTTCAGGGGTATTTCCGGGTATCCGGTTGAGAAGCAGATACGCCATGAATAATAGGGTAACAGAGGCCGCTACACCCCCCAAAAGCCACCTGGCGGACTGTTGTCCGGTTGGTTTCCGGGATATCCCCGCCGCTTCGCTGATAGTTGACCAGAGATCGTTCTCTATTCCGATGGCTTCAGCCTCACTTTCAAAAACCGCCTTATCATTGTCGTTAGTCCCGTAGTTCAGTTCCACCCATTTTTCTATAAAGGCAATCTCTTCCGGGGTGCATTTCCCCGCTTTATATCTTTCTGTAAGTTTTTCAAATTCTCCGCTTGTCATTTATGTTGTTGTTAATTTGGATGCTGATTTTTGGATTAATTGTCGGTAAGAAACTGTTGCAGATGTTTTCTGACAGCCCGCATGGACTTGGTTAAATGGTATTCTACCGCCCGGTCAGACAGCCCCATCTGGAGGGCTATCTTTTTTACTGAAACATCATCAAGCTTATTCATTCTGAAGATGAGCGCCGTCTTTTCAGGTAACTGGCCCAGTACTTTTTCGATGGCTTCGGTCAGTTGTGATTCATGGACTATTTCATCAGCACCTGTGCTTTCGAAGACTTCCTGCATGAGCCGGTATTCCTGGTATTTGCGAAGGTTAATTTCCTTGCGGAAATGCCTGTTGGCTAAATTTCTGGCCGCAATAAAAAGGTACGATCTCAGATTCAGTATCTCTGCTTCAGCCCGGTTCTGCCAGAGGCTGAGCATCAGTTCCTGAATAATTTCCTTCGTGTCTTCCTTTGATCCGATCTGCTGATATATAAAAACAAACAGCTGACGCCAGTAACGGCGGTAAATCGTTTCAAAAGCACGGGAATTATCCTCCTTCAGTAAAATCAAAAGCACTTTGTCAGTCGGTTCGGGATCATGCATAAGGGTACTGGTTGTTTGGCATTTGGTTAAAGGTTCCGGATAAGAGAAAATACCGTAAAGAAAATTTTACTTTTTTTTGAAAAACATCTTATATGTACTGAAGAAATGTAAAATAATGGAATGCAGGCGCGGAAAAAAGCTAATGTGAAAGCATTTTATATGGGCGTGTTTCCTCAGTTGCAGGAGGATAATCCGTCATACATGACGCCCCGGTTGCTGATTTACCGGTAAACCCTGTTTTTCTTTGGATGGACTGTGCAATAATTTGATTTTATTTGCGTCAGATGCTTAATAAGGGAAATCGTTTACTGATGTATAATTAACCTGTCATTTCTTATGAAATCCATCCTGACCAGTCTTATGTTGTCTTTATTTTTCTTCTCCTGCCAGACGGGTAAAGAGGCGGAAAACTACGCGTCGGAAACGCTGAAAATCGACCAGATTTCACCACATGTATATCAGCATACTTCCTTTCTGCAAACGGAGAGTTTCGGGAATGTGCCTTGTAACGGCATGATCGTTTTTGAAGGGAACGAAGCGGTTATTTTTGATACGCCCACTAATAATGAAGTGTCGGAAGAGTTGCTCAGCTGGGTTGAGAATGAATTGAAATGTAAGGTGAAGGCGGTCATTTCAACGCATTTTCATGAAGACTGTACCGGTGGACTGGACGCATTTCACCGTCATCAGATTCCTTCCTATGCTTATCATAAAACACTGGAGTCAGCCCGTTCCGCAGGGGTTCCTGTTCCTAAGAATGGATTTGATGAAAAACTGGATCTGTCGCTGGGCAGCAAAAAAATAATTGCTGAATTTTTTGGGGAAGGGCATACCCGGGATAATATTATCGGGTATTTTCCTGCGGAAAAAGTGATGTTCGGCGGTTGCCTGATCAAAGAGCTGAAAGCAGGAAAAGGGTATCTGGGCGATGCCAATGAAGCAGCCTGGCCTGCTACGGTAAAAGCGGTAAAACAAAAGTATGCCGATGCGGAAATCATTATCCCCGGGCATGGACAGCATGGCGGACAGGAGTTACTGGATTATACCATCAGATTATTTGAGGGGGAATAAAAACCGTTTTCAGGCAGGTTTCATAACTGATATTTCAGATTGAGCATTCCCTGGAGATATTGAAGAGGCTGAGATTGGCCGCTTCCCATACCGGGCTGGTAATTGCGCTGGCGGCGGCCTATAAAATCCTCCCGTTTTACCCGGAAAGTATGTTGTACACCTGCTTCGAGCAATAATTTTTTTGATAGTGTAAAACTGAAACCCGCATTGACTGCAGGACTCATGATGAACCCCTTTGCCTGTAATGGTGTTGGTACAAACGATGCAGGAGGAGCGTCATCCAGGCTGGCAGTCATCGCCTTTTGATGATATTGTGAGCCGATAATCAATATCCCTGCAAAAATATTGCTGGCAGGTTTCCGTCCTTTCAGACTGGCCAGGTAAACACGTCCGCCGAGTTTAAAAAAAGCACCACTGGTTTTACGGTTATCTATGGCTTCAAGCACATCTGCATCAACAAATCCGGTATGATTTGTATTGAAGGTATAGCCTGTATTGAAGGTAATGCCATAGGCTGGTTGAGGCCGTAATTCAGAGGTAAGCTCCAGGGTTCGGGCGATCACCGGAACGGTATTGATTCCCACATAGCCGGTAGCCTGGGCGGAGGCGTCCCGAAATGAAAATAAACATAATACGAATAATAGCTTTTTCATAGCGTCGGGTTTTAAGTGGCCTTTTTAAATAAGAGCCGGCAGTTCAATAATCGTTGGAATGAATGAACATTTTTCCTCTCTTCAATTCAAAAATATCTCATCAATCAGCACCAGTTTGGGCCGTTCTTTTTCTTTCTGATAAGGTTTGGCTACGATTTTCAGGTACCGGACGTTTTGTGCCGGAAAGCTGATTTCCATTTTCTGAAGTGACGGGTCTTCTTTGGGAACGGGTAAAGCCGGGACTTTTCTGGCGATCAGCCGGACCTTCTCCTCGCTTTCTCCACCCCAGATCTCCACCAGCGCGGGCGGATAGATGCCGGTAGCTTCTTCCACCATGTGGCGTATGCCTACAGAAGAAAGGCGGATAGGCTGATTGAACCGGCAGACCAGTTGCATATCTTCATGACGCACACCTGCGAAATGATTAGCCCATGCCGGGTTATTCGCACCAAGATTACCCAGCTGGGTATCAAAAAAGGTATGGGCCCCTTCGGCCAGGTGCACGTGATTCAGGCGATTGAGCAGCTGTACGCTATCGGGTTTATAGGTATTCCTGAAAAACTGGAATTCGGTAATATCGCTTGGCAGCCAGCCTTCCTTATACCCTTTTACCCGGATGACCGAAGCCGATTTCAAGGTAACTGGTTCAGAAAACAAGGGAGAAAGGCTGTCAGGATCGGAGCCATCGGTGGTATAATGCAGTTGTACATTTTTAACCGGGTGCTCAAGGCGGACCTGTGTTTGTTCCGGGAAAACCCATTGGCTGGTGACGGCCTGGGGCGGATTCAGTTTGAGTAAGGCCGTATCCTGATCCTGATAATTACCGATAAATGCAATGCCTGGAAATGTTTTGATCAGCTCGCTTATTTCCTGATCCTTTATTCCCGTTTCCCAGATGGATACTTTCCGGAGTGATTTGAATTGAGGAAGTATCGCTTTTAATTTGCTGAATGTGACATTCGTGCCGGCCAGGTTAAGGTGGTTCAGATAGGGTAGCGTGGTCAGTGAAGACAACCCATTGTCACTGATATTGGTAAAATTCAGATTCAATTCCCGTATGTTTTCAAGTTTGCTGACTCCTTTCAGATCCTGGTCACTCACCGGCATTTTACTCAGGTTCAGCTGTACAATCTGCTTTTTTAAAGGTTCCAGTTCGTCAATCTGGGCAGGAGTGTAGGCCTGACTGTTAAAAACGGCGACTTCCAGTGCCGGAGAATTGGTCGCAAGAGGGGCAATCGTCCGGTAATCAGAATTGAGTTTCAGGACTGTTTTTTCATCAGCTGCCGGAAAATCATAGGCTTCCGCTACTGCATCCTTTTTATCAAAGCGTTTGACGGCGAGTGAATAAAGTGAGGCAGACGGAGGCAAATTCATTATTTTTTCGCGGAAAGGGGTCTTGGCCTGAATCCAGGCGAGCAGCAGGGCTTCTTCCTCCGGTGTAAGCTGAGGCTTTCCTTTCGGCGGCATGTGCTTTTTATCATCCAATGGTAAATGGACACGCTCCAGCATTAAGCTCAGGTCGGGCTGACCAAAGTTAAAAAGGGCCCCGCTCTTTCCTCCTTTGGCAATAGAAACGGAGTCGGTAAGCATCAGCTCTCCTTTGATTTTTTCAGGATTGTGACAGCCTGTACACCTGGCATTCAGCACCGGTGCTATCAGATGATCGAAAACATAAGCTTCTTCCAGCGGAACGGTGATGTCATCCTGAGCCAGCCGCACAGGTGCGGTCAGAAAATCTTCACCATGTGTTAAGGTGGCACCGAAATGTCCTGAAATCAGGACAAAAAGAGTGAGTAATCCGGTTAGTATTTTGACCGGAAGGGCTTTGTAAAATGTATAACCCTGTAATTTGTATAAAATGAAAGACAGGTAAAAAGCGACTACACCCGTCCATTTGTGCTGCCACAGTATGTCTCCGCCATACCCTTCTTCCTGTGAAAGAAAAATTCCCATGATAACCGTAATCCCGGTAAGCAGCGCACTGAAAAGCCACAATTGACGGAGGATGGTTTTTAATTCATCTGAAACCATATCACCTTTTGAAAACCGGTAAAACTGAAGTCCGGCGGCGATAAGCAGCAGTACAATAGGGAAATGGAGCATCAGAGGATGCATTCTTCCTGCCACCTGTAACCACACAGGTACAATGAGGTAATGCTCGAATATCAGAATGAACGTAATAAAAACAACCAGAACAAACAGGACTTGTCCGGCAAAGGACCCGATTTTTGTAAACATCGAAAAGGTAGTCTGCGCGTATATGTAAAATGAATTAGCTGATAATATCCTTCACCACTTTCCCGGCCACATCGGTGAGACGGTACCGGCGGCCAAGATGTTTAAAAATGAGTTTTTCATGGTTTATACCTAACTGGTGAAGTATGGTCGCATGAAAATCATGTACATGAACAGGATCTTTGACAATATTATAACCCAGCTCATCGGTTTCACCGTATACAATGCCGGGTTTGATACCACCTCCTGCCATCCAGATGGTGAAGCAGCGCGGATGGTGATCACGGCCATAGTTATCAGGCGTTAATGTACCTTGCGTATAACTGGTACGGCCGAATTCCCCGCCCCAGATCACGAGCGTATCATCCAGCAGTCCTCTTTGCTTCAGATCAATAATCAATCCTGCCGACGCCTGGTCGACGTCTTTGGCCTGCTGGGTGATTTCATAGGGCAGGTTTCCATGCTGATCCCATCCCTGATGATATAGCTGGACAAACCGGACGCCGTTTTCAACCAGTTTTCTGGCCAGAAGGCAATTGGCCGAGTATGTTCCGGGAACAAGGCATTCCGGTCCGTATAATTTTACCATGGCGTCAGATTCTTTGGAAACGTCCATTACTTCCGGTATGGCGGTCTGCATCCGGTACGCCATTTCGTATTGCTGAATTTTGGCCACAATTTCCGGATCACCGAATTCCTGATAAGACAAATCGTTCAAAGAGGAAAGATTATCCAGCATATCCCGTCGTTGGGTTCGGTCCATACCTTCAGGATCACGAAGATACAGTACGGGGTCTTCGCCTTTACTGAACTGTACACCCTGATGTACCGAGTCAAGGAAGCCGTTGGTCCAGAGCCGGGAATAAACACCTTGTCCGTTACCTATCCCTCTGGAAAGGAGGACCGTAAAACTGGGAAGATTTTTATTGAGATTACCCAGGCCATAGCTCAGCCATGCACCCATGCTCGGCCGGTTGCCCTGCTGTGCGCCGGTTTGCAGGAAAGTCAGTGCGGGGTCGTGGTTAATGGCTTCAGTATGCATTGATTTGACAAAACATAATTCATCCACAATCCTGGCTGTATAGGGCATCAGATTACTTACCCAGGCTCTCGCCTCGCCATATTGCTGAAAATCCACAAATGACCCTACCAGCGGAAAAGACGCCTGTCCGGAGGTCATACCGGTAAGCCGTTGTGTTCCGCGCACAGATGGAGGAATCTCCTGTCCCCGCAGATCCCTGAGCCTGGGTTTGTAATCAAATAATTCCTGTTGCGAAGGAGCGCCATTCTGGAAAAGATAAATAACCCGCTTTGCTTTCGGGGCAAAGTGTGCAACACCCACGGGAAGGGCGTCATCATCTCCTCCCTTGCCGCTGAACAAATCAGGCATCAGCAATGAACCCAATGCTACGCTGCCCACGCCCAGACTCAGGCTTGAAAGAAAGCGGCGGCGGTTAAAATTGAATCCGTATTCGAGAATTTCCTTATCCATAGTAATCGGGTTAATGGGTATTTCTGATGGTTGGCCGGTTCAGGTTTTGGTAATGGTTTCTTCCAGATTGTACAAAGTGGTGAGTACACGCATCATAGCAGCCTGCTCGACCTTATTCAGCTGTGGGTCCTGCGGGTATTCCCCGACAGCCAATACTTTCTCAGCCGAAGTGCCATCCAGTTCCTGGAGTTGTTTCTGATAATAGCGAAGCAGTATATCCACTTCTTCTTTTCGTGGCTGACGGCAGACAATCAGCCGGAAAGCCTTCGTAATGCGGGCCTCTGCCTCTTTATTTTCTTTGAGTAAATTTCCCGCCAGTACCCTGGAGGCCTCCAGAATGGTCGGATCGTTCATCATTACCAATGCTTGCAGTGGTGTGTTGGTTTTGAGTCGCTTTACTTCACAGATATCCCGGTTGCTGGCATCGAAAATTGCCATGGAAGGGGGAGGGACTGTCCGTTTAATCAACGTATAAATGCCCCTTCGGTAAAGCTTGCTGCCTTTGTCCTGCTTGTAAATGGAAAGCAGGCCTCTCCCTGAAGTAGCGCCTTCCCATAAACCCGCCGGCTGATAGGGCTTAACGCTGGGCCCGCCGATGACCGGGTTCAGCAGGCCGCTGCTGAAAAGAACAATGTCCCTGACAAACTCAGCGTTGACCCTGTAACGTACACCGCGGGCGAGCCATTTGTTTTCCGGATCTTTAGCCAGTTTATCTTTTTCGACAACAGATGATTGCCTGTAGGTGGCCGACATCACCATTTGTCTGATCAGCCGTTTGATATCCCAGTTGTGTTCCATAAAATCAACCGCCAGCCAGTCGAGCAGCGCAGGGTGGGTGGGAAGCTCTCCCTGCATGCCCAGATCGCCGGTGGATTTAACGATACCCGTTCCGAAAAACTCCTGCCACAGGATGTTTACATAGACGCGTGCCGTAAGAGGATTTTGCCTGTCAAACAGCCATTGGGCCAATCCCAACCGGTTTTTGGGATATTTGTCACTGAATTTAAGGATAGACTCCGGTGTGGCGGCACTTACCTCTTCACCGGGGGCATCGTATTCGCCGCGGTTCAGCAGAAATGTTTTTCTGACTTCTTTCTGATCACCCATGACCGAAACAATCAGGCGGTTGGTGTCAGGCTGGTTAATAAATGTGAGTAAGGAATCTATATCCTTCCGGCTTATTTCCATTAAGGGGTTTTTGGCATACGTCTCGGGCCCGCCAATGACGGATTCAATACCCTTTTCATTGACATTGTTGAAAAAAGCAAACAGGCTGTAATAGTCTTTCTGAGAAACCGGATCATATTTGTGATCATGACAGCGGGCACATTCCATAGTAATACCCAGAAATGCTTTTCCGAACAAATCACTTCGGTCAGCGACATAAGAAACCCGGTATTCTTCCGGAATTACGCCACCTTCTTCCGTGATTTTATGGTTACGGTTAAAACCTGTCGCAAGCATCTGTTCCATGGTCGCGTCAGGTACCAGATCTCCGGCCAGTTGCCAGGTGACAAAATCCTTATAGGAAATATTATCGTTAAAAGCGTGAATAACCCAGTCGCGCCAGGGCCATTGGGTGCGGTAGCCGTCGTCCTGATAGCCATACGAATCAGCATAGCGGGCAATATCGAGCCAGTGTACGGCCATTTTTTCGCCGTATGCCGGATTGGCCAGCAACAGGTCTACCATTTTTTCATAATCCTGCTCCGGATCTTTGAACTGCTCCATCAGTTCCAGGGTAGGCGGCAGGCCCGTCAGGTCAAAAGCGAGCCGTTTGAGCAACCGCTCCTTATCAGCTTCCTGGTTTGGTTTGAGATCGTTTGCCTCCATTTTCTCAAGAATGAAATAGTCAATTTCATTCCTGGGCCATTTTTTATCGGCTATTTTCGGGAGTTCTGCTTTTTGAGGTTCTGTAAATGACCAGTGTTTTTCGTATTTGGCGCCTTGCTTAATCCATTTTCTGATCAGGTCTATTTCTTCACCGGTAAGTTTAAGATTTGACGAAACCGGTGGCATTATTAACGTTGTATCTGTAGAAGAAATCAGCTGATAAACCATCGAGAGCTCTGGTTTTCCCGGTACAATAGCATGTGCGCCAGGATTCTCGGCCAGCACTTTATAGGCTGATTCCGCATCATCCAGACGAAGCCCTGCTTCCCGTTTATTGGCATCCGGGCCGTGGCAGGCAAAACACTTATCGGAAAGGATGGGACGGATGTCAAAATTGTAACTTACATTTCCGGAGGAAGTGATAGAAGAACTTTCAGTCAATTCACTCCCCTGGCAGGTTTTCCACACGTACACCACAAACCCTGCCCCAGCAAGTAATAAAATGATTCTACTGAATAAACGCATAAATTATTTGTTGCCAAATCTTAATTTCAACATCCTATCAACAGGATAAGTCAGCTGTGTGTCTGTTTTACTATCGAAAACGATATGTAAGATACAATTTTTTTGCTGATTTATTATGTTTTAGGGAGGATTATTGGCAATGATCCGACAACATGTATGCCGGTTATACCAGATTTTCTGACCTGAAAAGGAATCACTTTGAGAAGGATAACCTGGCTCGTGTACCTTATTTCTGAAGCCCTTTGTCATTTTCATCAGGTTTGATCTGTAATAATGCAATGATTGTTTTAATTTGGTAAGAAAAAAGAATGAAAACGATCCTGATTACCGGAGCGAGCCGTGGTATTGGCGCAGCAACGGCACTTCTTGCCGCTCAGCAAGGCTACGCAGTGGCAGTGAATTATTTGCGCAATAAAAGCGCCGCTGATGAAATTGTCGGCCGGATTACCGGAGCGGGAGGAACAGCAACGGCCATTCAGGCGGATGTTTCCAGAGAAGAGGAGGTAATGCGGTTGTTTGAGAAAGTTGACAAATTAGCGGGGGATTTGCAGGTATTGGTGAATAATGCCGGTATTCTTGAAACCCAGATGCGGCTTGAAACCATGGATGCTTCCCGTTTGACCAGGATTTTTGCAGCCAATGTTACATCGGCTTTTATTTGTTCAAGAGAGGCTGTCAAACGGATGTCCTTACGCTATGGCGGAAGTGGCGGTGCCATTATCAATGTTTCATCGGTGGCTGCGAAAACAGGTGCTCCCGGAGAATATATGGATTATGCGGCATCCAAGGCGGCACTCGATGCAATGACGATCGGATTGTCAAAAGAGGTAGCCGCTGAGGGAATCCGGGTGAATACGGTGCGGCCTGGTTTTATCTATACTGATATTCACGCTTCCGGTGGTGATCCTTACCGTGTAGAAAGGCTAAAAAATAATATTCCTATGCAAAGGGGTGGGAGCGCAGAGGAAGTCGCGGAGGCGATTCTGTGGCTGGCTTCTGATAAAGCCTCTTATTCGTCGGGTACTTTTCTGGATGTGAGCGGGGGGAGGTAATAATTGTTAAATGAAGTATGCAATGGAGCAAAGCAGTTATCTCAATAGTGTAAGCCGGCAATTTGAATATTACAAAATGCTGGGTGAAAAAGCGATGGATCAGCTGACGGACGGGCAGCTATTCCTGAGCTTTAATGAAGAAAGTAACAGCATCGCTGTCATCGTGAAGCATCTTTCCGGGAATATGCTGTCCCGGTTTACTGATTTTCTGATATCTGACGGTGAAAAACCATGGCGGGACCGGGAAGCCGAATTTGATCACCCACCTGCAAGCCGGGTGGAGCTGCTGAATCTCTGGAATAAAGGTTGGCAATGTCTGTTCAATACAATACATCAGCTTAAAGAAGAGGATCTGGAGACCATCGTCTATATCCGGAACGACGGGCATACCGTTACGGAAGCTTTAAACCGCCAACTGGCGCACTATCCGTATCATATAGGACAGATTGTTTATATCGCGAAAATGCTTAAAAATGATCAGTGGCAGACCTTGTCGATAGCCCGGAACAAGTCAGCGGATTACAACGCAGGCAAGTTTGCCCGGGAGAAAGGAAAGCGGCATTTTACAGATGATTTGTGATATTGCTGAAGGCCAGGGTATGTTATGTGCTTTATTGCTGTTGGAGAGTTTCGCCTCAATAGTTCGGAAGGTGATTTGCCGGTCACAATCATTTCAAATAGTCTGAGCTGACCCGTCCTGAAAAAAGTTTACAGATTTAACTTTTATTTATTGATAGTCCTGCTATAAATTTACATTTCAATTTTAGTCCTGAAATAGTTTTACATTTGTTGTTATCAACGGAAGCGGAAATTGGCTCTGTTGAGGAGTAATTACTGAGGAATATGTTGATCAGATAAGGTAAATTCAGGATTTTGGTTCTGAGTATTTTTAATACCTATTCTGAAGATATACCTAAAAACCTACGCCCTGATTATACGTCCTATTCCTGGCAACCGGGACATTAGCTACGGAATCTCCATAACATAAATACGTATGTTGAGAAAAGGAGCGTTAGCTCTCCAATCTTCGTAGACAATCATTACACATTTTCTGACAACAGGGGCGTTAGCCCTGATATCTGCCCGGTATTGAGATCACAGGGCTACCGCCCCTGGGTTGAATTCTCTCTCT
>JBEBXQ010000107.1:0-17217 GCA_040391535.1 Telluribacter sp.
AAACAACACGATATAAACATGCCTCTAAACCCCCAGCACCCATCTTACATCAAAAGCATCGGTTATCTCAACCAGTTGATGATCATCGTTATGTTCGGCAAAAAGATGCTGCTTATTGAATCCGAGTTTTTTGATAAGTGCCTGTCTGTCACCCTTGCTTTTACAATGCAGAAAAACAGCCAGATAATTTCCGATTATCCTTCCTTCGTTGTGTACCAGGTCCGAACCATAAATAATGACGCTATCGGAAACAAGCGCCCCGCTGACGACAGGCATTTCGGTATACCCCTCCAGTTCCTTTTCAAAAGTTTCAAAATGCAGGGCGCCGCCAAAACAGGACTGGTAATAAGTGAGTGCTTTCCTGCAATTACCGGAAAATGTAATGAAGACTGCACTCACCGATTTACTACAATCATGCGCATTCATAGCCGATAAATTAAGCATCCGGAATCTCAGGCTCTACCAGCTTTATCAATTTCTCAAGCGACTCCTGCCATCCTAAATAGCACATTTCAACCGGTATTATTGCCGGGATCCCCTCCTGAACCACGTTAAGTTCAGTGCCGCATGAAACCGCTCTGAGCGAAAGGGTTGTTGTCATTTCTCCGGGTAAACCGGGGTCATCAAACGTATCGGTATATCTGATCAATTCATTGGTTTTGATATCCAGATATGATCCGCCAAAAGAATGCCCGTTTCCGGTGCTGAAATTAATGAACGTCATGTGGAACTTCCCTCCTACCTTAAAATCCATTTGCTGGACAGTACATAAAAAGCCGTAAGGCGGTAGCCAGATTGAATGGGCCAATGGGTCTGCAAATGCCCGGAATACCTTTTCCGGACTTGCCTTGATGACCCGGTGTAATGAAACTGAATTACTTTCCATCGTATTAAAATTTAATTGTTGTTAATTATTTCATTTCGTACTCCCCTTTTCCTCATTCTCCTTTTTTCTGAAGCTGATGATTTTTTTAATCAGTGTTGCCGGCAGCGGTCTGTCGGTTGGAAACTGAATAACCGATTTACTGGTTTTATACCCCACCAGATCAGCCCTGAAGTGCTCCCAAAACGCTTCACTGTAGGGATGCGACAAAGAGATATGCTTCGGAAACGCACAGTAGTATATCAAATAACCACCTTTATATTTAAAGCAGGGAATCTGATAGCTGATACTTTCCGCTGCATCCGGCACCGATTCGTGAATGATTTTCCGGATGGTTTGCATCCGCGCTAACGATTCTCCGCTAAAAGCCTGGTGATACTGATCAATGTTTTGATAATTCGTCTTAGCCATTTGTATAGATTTTACGGTTGTACACGTAAGAAACGGCCAGAATACCCAGCACAACCAGAGGCATCAGCATATACCCGATATTCTTATCTACACAGGCGTGGCTGATGAATGCAAAGATCAAATTAAAGGTGAGCCCTGCATATGCCCATTCCTTTAGCTTACCGGGTGCTTTAGGATAGGAAATGGCTACTACGCCGAGTACTTTGGCGATGATGAGCGCATAGGCGAAATAATCGGGATAACCCAGCGGTTTGGTACCCACGGTCGCCTGCTCAGGTGCAAACAGTAACGTACTGAGCGGCATCACACCTTCCCAAAGGATAATGAGGGTTGTTGCCACCCAAAAAATGATTTTATTCTTTCTCACGTCGATAACTATTAATTGGTTTATAAATCACCCGATTCAACATATTTCACAAAGTTGTTCAGGATAGCCTGCCATCCCTGTTTCTGAAATTCAGGGTCATTTTCTGTTTCAGCATCAAATGTGGTTTCTATATGGGTCTGATCATTTTGTGCTGTAAACAAGGTAGTAGCCTTTCTTCCGTCAGGCATGGTGTATGTGATTTCTTTATGTAATTCCACCTGATCATAAATGCCTTCGAAGTCAAATCCGAAGCTGCCGTCCCGGGCTTCCATCCTGTTCTTAAACCTGCCGCCTGCCCGCAGGTCGTTTTCACTGCTTGGGGTGTGCCAGCCGGGATCAGCTGTGTTCCATCGGATAATGTCATCCGGTGTATTCCATACCTTCCAAACGTTTTCCACGGGAGCATTTACTGTTGCGTCTACCGTAATTCTTGTTACTTGTGTCATTGTTGTTCGTTTTTGGTTTATTAAATTTTATAATTCAAAATTACGACAGAGCATAAAATTGCGGCTGTTGTGAAAATGACAATCTTAGGGGTGGATTATGACAAAACTATTTTTTACCTTGTAGCCTGATACTATATGTTGATATGCACATCTCTGTCTTTGTACCTGAGTATGGAGTAATTGAGGCTGTAACACCGCCATTCCGGACCTTCCATACCGCCAATGAGTTTTTAACTGCATTCGGCAAAAAGCCTGTTTTTAAAGTTGAGTATGTGGGCCTGCATGAATATGTACCCGCTAACAACGGGGAATACATCATAAAAACCGACCGGCTGCTCAAAGATGTGACTGAAACCGACTTACTGATCATACCTCCAACCTTTGGGGATACCGCCAAAGGAGTTCAGGCCAATGCGGAAGCGATCCCTTATTTTAAGAAGCTGTACGGGAAAGGCGCAAGCCTTGCCAGCTTGTGTATCGGCGCGTTTCTTTTAGCCGAAACGGGCTTGCTCAATGGTAAAAAATGCTCGACACACTGGGCACATATTAACGAATTTAAAGAAAGGTACCCGGATGTGGAAGTAGAAGACGGAGCTATTATCACCGAACACGATAATATCTACAGCAGTGGCGGAGCAAGCAGTTTATGGAACCTGATATTGTACCTGGTAGAGAAGTTTGCAGACAGAGAAACCGCCATCATGATTTCAAAGTATTTTGCACTGGATATCGGGAGAGACAGCCAATCTCAGTTTGCGATATTCAAAGGGCAGCGGAATCATGGCCATGATGATATTCAAAAGGTACAGGATTATATTGAAAAGCACTATTTTGATAAAATATCAATAGAAACACTGGCCAGGTTGATTAATACGGGCCGCAGAACGTTTGAACGGAAATTTAAAGAGGCTACCAACAACACGCCCATAGAGTATATACAGCGCGTACGGATAGAAGCCGCTAAAAAGTTCTTTGAAGCATCAAGGAAGAATGTAACGGAAATCATGTTTGATGTAGGGTACACCGACACGAAAGCATTCCGGGATACTTTTAAAAAGATTACCGGACTTACACCCATCGAGTACAGGAACAAGTTTGCAAGGATGGCCAATGAAGTGTGATGGCTACTGCCTGAGAAGTGTTCAGCTGTCTCCGGATTCTTCAGAAAACTTTAGCACGGGTCTTTAGATTACTTCACAAAGGATTTCTATTTCTCAAAACAGAAACATTTATATGAGCCGGGTAAGAAAAGCCGTTACAATGGATTCTTCCCTAAAATATGTGCTTCTGAATAGTAATGGCATCATTTAGCCTGTCAGGCAACCTTTCTGGTTACTTCCAATACCATAGATTTGAAGGTTTTCCATGCTCTGTGCTGTCCTCTATGCTAATTCCTGTCAGCCCGTATCGGGCAGGCGTTTTATGTTTTCTTCCAGCTTCTTCAGTTTTTGTACGCAGCCCCTTTTAGAGCCCACATTAACGGCAACCTGCAGCAACAGTTCAGGTGGAATGTGCTCTTTTTTAGTTCGTCTGGATAACAGCGAACCGAAATAACAAAGGGACGTATGTACTTTGACAAAAAAACAACGGCAATGAACAAGCGTATAACCTCATTTTCAGTACTGATTTTCACGGTATTATTGTGCAACATGGTGATGGCTCAGCTTCAGTCTGATGATTTTCCAACACCTGCAATAAACCAATTGCTCAAAAAAATCGATAGTGTCCGGCAGAAAGAACACTTGCCGGGATTGATGATTTCCATCGTAAAAAAGGACAGCATCCTGTTTTCAGGAGGATTGGGATATGCCGATCTGGAACAAAATATACCTGTTGACAGCACCACGCAATTCCATTTGGCGTCCGTCACAAAATTCTTTGTAGCAATGGGTATCCAACAATTAATAGCAGAGGGAAAACTCAACCTCCACGACCGTTTACAGGCCATCGCACCTGAAATCCCCTATACCAATAAATGGGAGTCTACTCATCCTGTAAGGCTCGTACATATCATGGAGCACACAGCAGGTTTCGAAGATATTACATTGAATAAGATGATCAATATAACCGGGAAGCCTTTAACCGGAATAGAAGCCATACAAGCCCAGAAAAACTCACTTACTTCCCGCTGGAAACCCGGCGAAATGATGTCATATTCAAATCCGGGATATAATGTCTTAGGATACATCATAGAGAAAGTTTCCGGCATTCCCTGGGATGAATACATCCGGCAAACGTTGTTTAAACCCTTGGCGATGAACAATACCCTGTTTGATCTGAATGGTGAAAGCCGGCAGACCTATGCGAAAGGGTATGATTTCAGGAACGGAAGCTATACTTTATTACCACTTTATATACCCAGTAGCAACGGAGCCTCAAGCGCGCTGGTATCGAATGCATCTGACATGGGCAGATTTATGCATTACCTTCTGAATGGCAGCGATAATTTACTTCATGAGCATGATTTTATTGAGATGGAAAAAGTGCACAGCACATTAGCCAGCCGGAACGGGTTACAGACGGGATATGCACTGGGCAACGAATTCTTTCCCAACAACAAGAAAGTGACATTCAGAGGGCATAATGGCAAAGGTGAAGGCTTTGGCTCCTGGATATTTTTTAACAGGAAGGCTGGTTTGGCATATGCCATTTCCACCAACTGTAATACGAAGCTATGGCCGGTATCCCAGGTTATTGAAGATTTTCTGACGGATAATATACAAGCACCAAAAATGATCAGTGTAAAAACAGATAAATCGGAAATGGAACCTATGCTGGGGTATTATCAATTTATGAATCCCAAAAGTGAGCGATGGGAGTTCTACAGAAGAATATTCGGAGGAATCAAACTTTTGTCCGTTGACGGGGACAAACTTATTGTCGACAGAGGAAGTGGACAGATCGATTCCCTGCTGCACATGGGAAACGGTATATTCAGACAGAAAGGTGATATCATCCCTTCTTGTGTTATCGGACATGACAATGAAGGCCGTCCTTTCTTTCAGGGTTATGGCAATAGCTTTTACAGCAAAACAATGTATCTGCCGATTCTGTTACAAAAGATCCCCATTTACCTCGGATTGATTGCTGCCCTGTTGTCTATCCTCTACACGGTTACCGGTATACTTTTAGCCTTATTTAAAAAAATAAAAATAAGAGATCTTTGCTTAGTACTTTTGCCTTCCCTCGGCATTGTCGGTTTTCTGATTTCCTATCGTCTTTTGGGAGTAACAGATGCTATCAGCAAAGAACTGTTTGCTTCCGTCAATACCACAAGTATCACTATTTTCGCAGGTATGCTTTTTTTCGGGGTGAGCGTTATATTAGCAGCGTATTTATTGTATAGGCGCTGGCCGCAAATAGCCAGCAAATGGATCAGGTTTCTGCTGGCTTTTAATATCCTGTTTTTGTTTTATCTGGCCGTGTTACTGTCAATCCACGGATGGATTGGGGTACCTGTCTGGAACATGTAAATCAGAAATTTCCGGCAAATACAGTAAATTTGGGAACAGCGTAAATTATCTGATGTCCGACATAAATCTATTAGCCATTTTTTATGCATTTTCCGGAGGAGCGTTATGGCTGCTCGGGTCGCTATCTTTCCTCGGTGTCAATCGGGTAAACACCCGGGCCGACCGATGGCTCGGAGCATTCTATTTCATTTCAGGCTGTATATTTACCCGGGTTTTCCTGGAGGAATTTAACGTTGGGAGCGGGTTGCTCCTGCATCTGCTCGAACTACCGGCATGGGCAATATTGCCCTGTCTTTATATGGCGATAAACTATTTTATAACGCCTTCTGCAACCAGAAAAGACTGGCACCTGCATTTCGTACCTTTCCTGCTTTTCCTTATATTTTCTCTGGTCTACCTGATACCAAATCTCTTTAATGAGGAAACCTATTTGCCCGAATTACCACCATGGATAAAGTTTATTGTCCGGTATTTTTTCTTTGGCCAGATGATTTACTATTGGATTATTTGTTTCTCTCTGCTCCGTCGTCACCGGAAGAATTTAAAAATGGTGGCTTCGTTTACAGAAAAAATAGATCTGGAATGGCTGCGATATCTATTGATTTCGGTGTTATTTCTTATTCTTATCCGTATACTGAGCGTAGCTGTCATTCACGTAACGTATTATTCCCCTATCCTGTATTTTTTGGGGATCATCCTTTTGGCATATTCAACACTTACTCAAAAATCAATTTACGCTATCGAAACCTATCATCCGGCAGAAAAAGATGAAACCGCCCCCAAAAAAGCATTAAATGAACGGCTTACCACTGAACAGGTTGAAAAACTCAAACATATAGTCATGCGGAAAACGCTTGATCAAAAACTATATCTTGACCCCGGCCTGACACTTTCAGTACTTTCAGATAAAACAGGTATCAATACACATGAACTTTCCTACGTCATTAATAATGGACTTGGTAAGAACTTTTATCAGTTTATAAATGAGTTACGGACTGAGGAAGCAAAATCACTGCTGTTATCCGAGGACATCAGGCATTCAGATATGCTCAGTGTTGCCATCAGAGCGGGTTTTAACTCCAAAACTACATTTTATACTACCTTTAAAAAAGCAACTAACCTTACTCCTAAAGAGTACATTAAAGCAAATTCAAAGAGTACCTGACCGCAATGCTGTTCATTTGCATCCATCCGGACTTCTGCTGACAGCTAAAGAGGTATCATTGCATCATAAAAAAAATCTATGAAAACAATGAACTCATTCAGGTTTGCAATTATCCCAAAAATCCTTGTGATTACAGGAAGTGTTTTATTCGGAAACGCATCTCATTCAACAAATTGTTTCGCCCGGAATGTGCCTGTTCATACAGGTGCTGTTATGCAAGGCGGAAGCCAACCATCTGATACAGTAGCTTTGGATCAGCTGTCAGGATATTACCAGCTTCCCGGCAAGGTGACTTTTATTGAGTTTCAGCTAAAAGATAATGTCCTTTTCGCCAAACAATTATGGGATAACAAAGAATATCAGCTTATCCGGATCAATGAAACGAGCTTTGAAACAAAAGAGGAAGGCCATAAAATCGAATTCATGAAAGACAGTTCAGGTCAGTTTAACAATGCGAAGATTCTGGGGAGGATAATGATCACAAAAGTTGATTTTGATCCGGGAAAAATCATCGCGTTATCTGCAGATCGCCTCAAACAACTTGAAGGAATTTACATGTCCAGGGATAATAACGATCTCCGTATAAACATTCAATCTACAGCCACAGGATTGACCGTAAAACAAATGTGGGACAATAAAAATATTCTTTTTGCACCCCGATCAGCAACTTTTTTTCTGAATGATGACGATACCTTCCCCCTTACATTTATACAGAATCATGGTTTGGTCACACAGGTTATTTGTTTTGAAAGTGATGTATGGATAAAAGTAAAATAGGCGGTTGTGAGCTAACGGATTTGGGAGATTGAATATATCAGTCTCCCAAATCCGATACGCACCAGAGATATTCAGTGGTATGATGATCAAAGAGCCAGCCGGGGTTACTTTATGGGATATGAAATCACATTATGAAAAAGCTACTGATAAAAAAACAGTCATAAAAGAAATCGTTGGGTCAGATTATTCAGACATGAAAGCTGTTCAATGCATTTCAGACGAATCGGGGTATTGTAAGGAACTGGATGATGAGCCGGAAGTATTCCCAATGCTCTGATTGAGCAGAAGAACAGGCCAGAATCAACCGGAGTCCTTAAAACTTCCCTCATACGGATCAGGGGCGCCGCAATAATAATTTTTATTCGTTTTATACCGATTGGTATATTTTTTCTATATTTGCCATCGGGTATATCCTTTATTTCTTCATTAACTATGTCAAAAGCAGAACAGACAAGGCAGTTCATTATTGAGAAATCAGCACCGGTTTTCAATATCAAAGGCTATGAAAACACATCTCTGACAGACATACAGGAAGCTACCAGGCTAACCAAAGGAGCTATATATGGTAACTTTTCCGACAAAAATGAATTAGCTGTTGCTGCCTATAATTACAATGCTTCTCTGATATATGAACGGATCAGCCAATGCATAGACAACTGTTCCTCATCGGCAGCGGCACTGATCGCTTATGGAAATTTTTATGCACAAAAATGGGAAGCCGTATCCGTTTTCGGGGGCTGTCCAATGCTGAATGCAGCCGTAGAAGCTGACGATCATTTACATTTTTTAAGAGAACACGTCCGTCATAGCTTTCAGAAGTTTATGGATCTGTTGCATTCAACAATTCAAAAAGGAGTGGCCGATAAAGAATTTAAAACGGACATAAATGCCAAAGAGTACGCAGCTTTAATACACAGTGTTGTCGAAGGGAACATCCTGCTATCCAAGATCATGAACGACCCCCGATATTTAAAACTGGCGGCCCGGCATATAAAAAGAATTGTCGAACAGGAACTATTACAATAGTTTTTTTGCCTTAAAATATACCGATTGGTATATTTTAAGGCAATTGTGTACTTATAAAGAAACACAGATTACTAAAAGACCTATAAAATCCAAAAAATGAAGATTGAAAACAAAACGATACTGATTACCGGAGGAGGTTCCGGAATCGGATATGAGACAGCCAGACTGTTAAGTCAAAAAAACAATAAGGTAATCATTATCGGCCGTGATCCGGAAAAACTCGAAACAGCGGCAGCTTCCCTTCAGCATACAGATGCATTTTCCTGTGATGTAACGGATGACAGAGCAGTACAAGCATTGGTAAAACAGCTCGAAACACACTATCCTGATTTAAGCATCCTGATTAACAACGCTGGTAAAGCATTTAAGTATGACCACGGCGAAAATGCCAATGCTTATGATAAAGCCCGTCAGGAAATGAATACCAATTATTTATCTGTAATACGGCTGACAGAATATTTACTGCCTTTATTGAAAAAACAACCGGAAGCAGCCATTGTCAATGTCGGTTCAATTGTCGGGTTATCACCTCGTGCTATTATTCCTACTTACTCGGATAGCAAAGCTGCACTCCACTCCTATACACTTTCCTTGCGTAAAACATTAGCAGAGACCAGCAATATCAAAGTTTTTGAATTGCTGCCCCCGACTGTCAATACTGAATTTTCAAGAGAAATCGGCGGAGCTACCATAGGAATTCCCGCAGGAGAAGTGGCTGAAGCACTGGAAAAAGGACTGGAAAGTGACGAAGTGGAAATCGGTGTCGGGATAACCATTCCTTTTGCAACGCATTATTTCCCGCAACGTTTACAGGCTTTTAATGCGATGAATGAACGTTAAACAGGTACAGTCCCACAGGGCTCGCATATACAAACCTTATCGGATTTATTCAAAACAAATACCGAAGACAGATGAAACGAAAAATTTTGTTTGCCCTGTTAATGGGGATAATAACCACCGGAATCATTTCCTTCACCATTATTTCCCTCAGTACAGATCTGAAAGGCTATCCGTTCCTTAAGCTATGGCTTCGATCCTGGTCAATTGCTTATGTAGTAGTCATCCCCTGCATTTTAATCCTCTCTCCGATAGTTGAGAGACTAGTCGGTAAAATCATCAGACAATGAAAAGAGTAGTCATAACAGGGCTTGGAGCACTAACGCCCATAGGAAACAATGTCAATGATTTCTGGCAATCACTTGTAAACGGAGTAAGCGGTGCAGCACCTATTACCCGCTTTGATGCGGGCAGATTCAAAACCAGATTTGCCTGCGAACTCAAGAATTTTGACCCTTTCAATTATATTGCAAAACCGGAAGCCCGAAAATATGATTTGTTCACACAATACGCTTTAATTGCCGTAGATGAAGCAGTTCAAAACAGCAACATCCATTTTGATCAGCTGAACAGAAACCGGATTGGGGTTATCTGGGGTTCGGGCAATGGCGGTATAGGTACCTTCCAGCAACAGGTAATGGAATTTGCACAGGGTGACGGAACGCCTCGTTTCAATCCTTTTTTTATTCCGAAAATGATTGTGGATATCGCCTCGGGTGTTATTTCCATAAAATACGGGCTCAGAGGTATCAACTTTACAACGGTTTCCGCCTGCGCTACTTCCAATACGGCTATTATTGATGCATTTAACTATATCCGTTGGGGAAAAGCCGATATGATGATTACCGGTGGTTCGGAAGCACCGATAAATGAAAGTGGTGTCGGAGGTTTCAATGCTTCAAAGGCATTATCCACTTTTAATGAAAATCCGCAAATAGCCTCACGTCCGTTTGACATCAACAGGGACGGTTTTGTAATGGGTGAAGGTGCAGGGGCCCTTATTCTGGAAAGCTATGAACACGCTGTAAAACGTAATGCTCCCATCATTGCCGAAATTGCCGGTGGCGGAATGGCAGCAGACGCATACCATCTTACCGGAACACATCCTGAAGGTGAAGGTGCTTATTTAGGAATGCTCGCAGCTTTGGAAGACGCTAATATTTCTCCTGATGAAATCGATTACCTCAACGCACATGCCACTTCAACACCGCAAGGCGACAACAGTGAACTGATAGCTATTGAACGGGTTTTCGGCCGACAGAACCAACTGAACATCAGTGCTACAAAATCGATGACAGGACATTTGTTGGGGGCCGCGGGGGCTGTTGAAGCCATTGCCTGTATCAGATCTGTTCAGGAAAACATCGTTCCGCCAACCATCAATTCAATGGATACAGAACCTGAATTCAAAGACATCTTTAACCTGACATTACACAAGCCACAGCAGAGGCAGGTAAACTATGCTATGAGCAACACCTTTGGTTTTGGCGGACATATTGCCACCACCATTTTCAAAAAAGCACCGTAACACCTGCCGGAAATCTCATATCGTCAGATATGAAAAACGGATCTAAGTTCTGACTTCAGCCGGCCTGTGGTTTTTAACCAAGCCTGACTGAAGTCATTGTAAGTGAACCCGCCATCGCTTTATCATTAAAAAAAGCAACGTTATCCCTGCTCCCTTTAAGGCCTAAAGTGTATAGCAATGGCAGGTAATGTTCTGGTGTGGGGATGGCCAATGCAGCCGCTCTGCCCAGACTTTCGTAATTAATCAGTGGCTTATAATCACCTGACGTGATCAGATCTTTAAACCTGTCATTCATTTGCAATGCCCAGTCATATCCGTAACCGGGCACATTCATTTTGTCCCAGGCCACCATACGGAGATTATGTACCATGTTGCCACTTCCGATAATCAAAACTCCCTTTTTTCTCAATGCATACAATTCCTTAGCGAGGTCATAATGATATTGCGGAGCCTTTGTATAGTCAATGCTGAGTTGCAGCACCGGAATTTTCGCATCCGGATACATGTGTCTTACCACCGTCCAGGTACCGTGATCAAGGCCCCAGTCATGATCCAGCTCCACTTTCGCGGAATGGATCAATGAGGCTGTTTCTTTCGCTAAATCAGGATTGCCCGGAGCATTGTATTGAACATCAAAAAGTGCCTGCGGAAAACCACCGAAATCGTGAATGGTCTCCGGGAAATCCATGGCAGTGATTTTGGTGCCTTTACTTAACCAGTGGGCCGACACCACCAGTACGGCTGCCGGTATCGGAATCTCTTTGGCCATCTGTGTCCATCGCCGGCTGAATTCATTGTCCTCAATTCCGTTCATTGGCGAACCGTGACCGATAAACAATACCGGCATCAGATGCTCCTGTTCTTTCAGGTCTGTTGCGAAATTTCTGAATGCTGCTAACGTTGTCATACCTGCTGCTCCTGTTAATGCTGTTCTGATAAATTGCTTTCTTTTCATCCAATAACCAAGTTTGGGTGTTTTAAGCGACGGCTAACTATTTTGGGGACTTTTTATGTCCGGTTGTTTTTTTTATCCTGAATACCTCTGTTGCAATCATTATTGCTTTTGGGTGAACTCTCCGTCAGCTTTAATCCTTACTTCGTCACTGATCATCGGTGCCGGAAACCCCGAACCTACATTAAAATCTGAGCGTTTAATAGTTCCGGTTAGCTGGAAACCTACCGTAGCTACTTTATTATTATCAATAGTTCCTCTGTACACCAGATCCATGGTTACAGGTCTGGTCACGTCACGGATCGTCAGGTTTCCGGATAGCTTGTATTGATCCTTACCCGTGTTTTCTATTGATGTGCTCTTAAACGTGATGGTCGGGTATTTCTCTGCATCAAAGAAATCTGCGCTTTTAAGGTGGTTATTTCTTTGCTCCACTCTTGTATCCAAAGAACCCACCTTGGCAGTCAGCTCAAATACAGCATCACTGAAATCCTCCTTTGATGACGTTACCGATACATCAAAATCATTAAACGTTCCAGATACATCGGAGATACCCAGATGGGTTACCGTAAAGGCTAACTGGGAGTGTGCCTTGTCATTTTTCCAGGTACCAATGACTGTGGTAAAGGCGGTCAGTACCACGAATGCTGATAATAAAACTGCTATCTTTTTCATAGGAATATAATTTTGGATTTTAACGGATTGTTTTAAAGGTATGATGAGCTTTCAGGCCCGGTTATATTTTTTTTATTGTAATGTAACTTCCCGTGGTCACCCGCTATATGCATGCTTTTGCCGGCAGTCATTATTAATGCTTAACACTATTTAATGATGTAAGATTTTCCAGCCGGCCAGCCAGTTGTAGTCGTACTTCATCCCCAGCTGAATAAGCAGCAGCTGCATACGTTCCAGTGTTCTGCTTACCGACAGGTTACCTGCCACAATCGGATTAAAACCAGCCGCAGAGACCAGTTCTGCACCTGTCTGTAACGCTTCCTCATCGTCACCTGCAATGAAAGCATCTGCCTGTTTCCCGTCTATCACCGGTGTTGAAAAATCTGCCGCGAATGTGGTATTGAATGCTTTGATTATCTTTGAATTCGGCAACAGCTTTTGTAGTTCTTCAGCAGCACTGGTATCCCATTGCGTAACTAATCCGTCATAAGTACTGTTCAAAGGATTGGCGATGCTGATCACTATCTTCTGGTTAGCCATTTCCCTGATCTTTTCAGCCACTTCCTTCTCGGCTTCGTAAGGAACAGCCAGTATAATGATATCGGCTTCCCACGTGGCTTGCACGTTACAATCCATTTTTTCTACATCAGCTGATGCATGGGCTGTTTTTATTTCGTTGGCCAACGCACTGATTTTATCCTGATTACGGGAACAGAGCAACAATCTGTAGTTACCATTGGAGAGGCTCCTAGAGATAGCTGCGCCCATATTGCCGGTCGCACCTATTACTGCTATTGTTTGTCTTGTTTTCATCATTTCCTGATTTTGATACGACAAAGTTACAGCAAAGCAAAGCCATGCTCCATTGCGTGTAATCAAGAAAAAGCATTGATTTCGGTCAATGCTTTTGCAAAAAATAGTTTTATTTAGACGAGATCCTGCGCCTGATACGGCTTAAGGTTTCGGGCTGAAGGCCCATAAAAGAAGCGATCATGTGCTGAGGCACACGCCGGGCTATATCCGGATAAAGCGTAAGAAAACCTGAATACTGCTCTTCTGGTGAAGAACTGATAACAGAGGTCAGTCTTCTTTGCATGGCTATATAAGCACCCGTTATCTGCAACCGTGTATAGGTTTCATATTTTGGCACTTTCAGCAACAGTTCTTCGTGTGCAGTTTTGCTGATCAGCACAAGTTCACAGTCTTCTATGGCATCAATATGATAGGTGGCAATTTCACCTGTCAGAAAGCTGTACAAATCAGAAATAGTCCACCCTTCCAGGCCGAACTGGATAATCCGTTCGTTAGCATTTTCATCTAAGGAGTATTGTCTCAGGGCGCCTTTTTCTATAAAGGCGATGAATTTACAAACGTCTCCCTCCTGTAACAGGTATTGATTTTTGCGAAGTCTTTTAGGAGTGAGATACTGTTTAATGACATCCTGTTCTTCCGGGGTAAGCGCTACCTTTTTATTGAATTCCTGGAAAAATAATTCGTACATATCTGAAGTGTTAGAATGCTATTAAACAAATATATTATATTAACGTCACTTCGGGATAAGCTTACTATATGAAAACATCACTATCTCAGGTTTTTTATAAATGCATTCCTTCTGCTGTTTCTATAATCATTCCACCACTTCGTGGTTATTTCAAGTCCGAAGGACTGACAGGATTATAGAAAAAGAGGAAGTTACCATATGTTCTGCAAATATGATTTCTGGCAAACTCCGGCCTCAAAGACGCCGGGCAAGCGCAGTATACAGACTTCATTTATTAAATCATTCTTCTTCATTAATTATTCCGAAGTACCTTTTTGAGATTCTTTTCCAGTCGCCGGTACTTTCTTCATTAGCTTTAATCAATGCCTCAAGGGAGGCATTTTCTGCTTTATGTCCAAGATGCTTTTGAATATCAACCTCTGTTAAGAGAAACTTTGCCTTATCAAGACCCTGAAGATTTTCTCTCATGGCTGCATATTTTGATAACATACTTTCAGCAAGCTTCGGATCTTCCTTTGAATACAATACATCATACAAAACAGCGAACATTTTCGCATATTCCTCATCATCTAACTTCCGGAAAAAACGATCTTCTTCAGTGGATTTTGATCCGATAAAAAGCGTGTTCCCACCGGGGTCGGTTAATGTAAACCTACGATCGTCTGCCAGATTTCTTACCTTCGTGATCTTCGGAAAACCGGTACGCGGAACTTTGCCATAGTATTTCTTTAAAGCAGCAGTAAAAGCCTGATTCACTTCGTCCACGTCCTCAACAACCAGGTAACACATCGTCGGGTTCTCAGAAGCAATCAGCTTACGACTCCCATAAAAATGTATTTCAACACTTTTCCACTTCAAAGAAGCATAAGGGTTAGGTGATGTGTATAATCCTGACACATCAAATCCCAGCACTTTATAAAACGCTACCTGGACCTGTATATCCGGGCACGGCATAATAGGAATGACGCTTTCCTGCGAAGCGGGGCTATTCTGGTCTTGTATCATTGATCTTTTTTGTATTAAAACACAAAAATAACCTTTCGTTTTTTGCCATAATTGGAAAAAACAGACATGCTCAGTAAAAGGTGACTGATCTGTATTTACGCGGACTACAACCGGAAAATGTTTTGAAGTCATTGATAAAATGGGACTGATCATAATACCCGTGATCCAGCGCTATGTCTGTGTAGCTGTTCAGCTCGCCAAAAGAGGCCAGGGAAGATTCAAACCGGAGGATTCTGGAGTATAATTTCGGATTAAAGCCTGAGAATTCTTTAAATTTCCTCTCAAACTGCTTTTGCGATAATGAAAATTCATCAGCTAATCCCCGGATACTGACCTGTCCTTTCATTTCCCGCATCCGCCTTATGGCATTCATGAAAACCGGGGTGTCATAGCCGGACAGGCTTAATCTCAACAGCAGATAGTCTGTTAATACTTTAACCTGCTCATGGAAATCAGGACAACGGGCTAAACGTTCTGTAACGGCTGTTGCATCTTTTGAAAACAATTCCCGAATATCAACCAGCTGATTGGCAAATTCAGAAGGAGAAATTCCGAAAAAAAACGGAAGGGCGTGTGAGTAAAGAGAAACTCCTGACATTTCTGAGAAGCCACCCGATTCAATCCGGTTATACTGACCGGTATGCCCTTGCGCGGTTGCGAATATCGCGTTCCTGTTTTGTATGTTTCCGGGACCGAAAGCAAATACCAATTCGGAACTGATGCTTGCCGTAGCATGATAACTAAAATGGTTCTGAACACCGGTATTCCAGCGACTCCACCAAAAGTGGCTTACCAAACCCTCAAGTTCTTTGCAGGGCCGGATAACAGCATGTGAAATGGTCTTATAATTTACCATACGACGGAGTTGAAGCGAATAGTATTTGCAGATAACGGCTTACATTCTATTACATACCTACAGGAACAAAGGTACGGATTTAGCGGGATCCGGTCTTATATTCCCCGATTTGCTCTAACATTTCCATTGACTTCATCAATGGGGTCCATTCTTTTCCGTTAAAAAGGAGCTGAAACCATTTTTCATTTCTGTTCTCGTATCTGATATTGAAAAATAACCAAATGGCAACAGAAGTAAATAAAACAGTCACGGTTACTGTCATTGTCCATTGCAATAAATTCCAATCTGTGAACATTGTTTCGTTCCACCAAAAGGTTGTCCATACAGGAAGCTGCAGAAAAAGGACACGTGTAACCCATAACGTTGATATTTTCAGACTTGCCAGTTTTTCCTGTGTTTTAAGAATCGTGTCCGTTATATCCAGTTGGTAAATTGTGATTAACTGATAGAGGTAAATCAACAATGCTATGGCCGTTAACACTACCTGAACAGAAGCCGAAATGAGGAAAAATTTATTCGCTTCTGAAAAGCCATAAAGGTATATAGGGCTAAGTATAATGGTCCCTGACCCCACCCAGATAAAGCCAGCCAGCAGCGTAAATATTTTAACAGGTTTCATAGATCCTAAAAAATGATGAACCTTTATCCGGGTTATATCTTCCGTATTTTTCCGGTTGATGACATAGCTTTCTTCCAGTTTTTCATTGGTCGTCTGCCAAAGTTTTTTTAATTCCAGTTCGTTCATATCGTTATGATGTTAATTGTGAAAACCTTGTCTTTAACTGATCCTTTATACGTCCTGTTTTCGTTCCTACGTTGCTTACCGATATTCCTAATATCCCGGCAATTTCAGCATGGCTTTTATCTTCCAGATACAATATCATCAGGGCTTTGTCCATCTCTTTCAGCTCGCTGATAAATTGCTCCAACAGATTCAGCTGCTGCTCAGCTTCTGTTTTATCTTCGGTGGGTATCTGTTCTGTTTGCTTATTCAGGGCCGTATATCTGGCTGTTCTTGTCTTGTTTTTCCGGAAATATGAAATAGCTACGTTCAGTGAAATACGATAAAGCCAGGTTGACATTTTAAACTGGCCGTTGTATTTGTGAATGGATTGCCATATCTGTATCATCATTTCCTGTATCAGATCTTCCCTGTCTTCTTCATCCGGGCAATACATACGGGCAACCTTGAACAAAATACCTTTATGTTGTTCCATAATTTCCAGAAAAAGCTGCTCTTGCTCCTGCTTGCCCATTATTTCTTTTGAAAACCACTCTTTGATAAAATTAAAAGATTGTGTGCCCTGTTTTAATC
>JBEBXQ010000108.1:0-16957 GCA_040391535.1 Telluribacter sp.
CCCGAACGGGGTGACATTGTCCATCTCTGATCGCACACATGAAAATGCAAGGAGACCGGTTTTTGTATTTCTGATGAATCAATCCTGCCATCATGTTATCCTGTTATTTCACATCCTCCGGGGTTCTGCGTTGGTTTTTCTTTTTTCTATAATCATGTCATCCCTTCGGGATTATTGATAATGATAGAAACAGCAAGAAGATAATGTTCGTAAAACACTGAAAGGGTGATATTTTCAGAGGGTGAGCGTATCCCGGATTGACGTTACATCAACCGTGTGGGCATTTTTCGTCTTTTTTTCAATAACCGAAATAAATACTGCGCTCAAAGCGCTGAACCTTACCGATTGAGCCGGTTCTTTAAATCCATAATAAGGAGAAAACCAGGCATCAAAAAACTGTGGTCCGATCATTTCTCCGTTTTCTGAAAAAACCGATAAAGCATATTTGTCAAAAAATCCGGACATCGGATGCCAGGTCAGCTGATATAAGGTCCCCTGTGGTGCATTCTTTATTTCATCGATGATTTTCCAATGCATCCGGTCCTTTGATTTAATCACTTTCCGGGAGTGAATAATGCCTTTCCCCAATGACCTGAAGCCCTCATATTTACCGTTAAATACCGTATGCTCTCTATCCTCATAACATTCTCCTGAAGCATACTTTATCCAATCAAACCAGACAAAACGCGGTCCTTTTTCCATCTGATGCTCATTATTCAGCATTACCGTATTATGAGACGGTGTGCCCATAAAATACTGTAGTGTTTCCGGATCTGAATTATAAAGAAAGCTACCGCCGTCCCGCATTATATTTTCACCATCTGCCCATAAATCCACATGAAGATTGTCGGCCTGTGCCGGCCTGTGCTTATAACTGCCGCACCTGACGAACGTCATCGTATCCGCTTGCTTCATCACATAATAGCCCGAATCACGAAAAACGTGACATCCTTCAGTTTCGGGTTGTACACTTACTTTCACATGATCAGGCACTTTGCCGGTTATCCACACCGCTTCCTCCTCCCATTTCCCTTTCTCCAGATCTGCAGAAATTCCCAAAACCGCTGCCGCTGCTGCAATCTGAGGACGGAAATCGGTATAATCACAATCAGAAAACGGAAACAGAAGTGTTCCGTCATTGTGACCGTAATTAGGTAATCTGCCTGTCTGTTCATCCATACAATGTCTTAAAAACCGGACCGAACTGCCAGCCCTTTCCTTTACTTCAGCACGAACTGCCCGGTTATTGATCTTCGAAAACTGTATGTGCCAGGATAGCAGCTGTAATGCCATCCGATGATAATTCATTGAAAACTGAAGGTAGGTTCCGTCTTCATAGATCTGATGCATAATTTCATTTTCAAAGGTAGCTTTCCCTTCTTTCTCCCATCGGTTGCTTTCCGGCAAAAAGGGCATAAGTACACCCGTCACGTAAAGGGCAAGTGATTCGCTCAGCACGTGATTATTTCTTACCAGATACCTCGCAAAGCGCCGATTACTCCAGACATGCTGCATCTGATCCGTAATACTTTGCAGAATGATATTCACCCGGTGATCGGTTAATACAGGAGAATTTCTGAAATAAAACAAGACAAAAAACCAGTTCAGTACCCTTATGCTTATTTCCTGGCTGCACATCCAGTTGGGCCCGCGGTTAACCGGATTTTCCCTGATCCAGTCGTCTATCAGACTGAAAACTTCCTTTGCGGTATCTTCTCCTGTGTAATGCCCGTACCGGATAAAATCATAAATGAAGGAAAATCTCGACTTCTCCCAGATATACTTGATATCGCCCTGAGCAGAAATGTCCCTGATTCCGGACCAATGAATATCCCTGTCGAATTCCGATCCGGTTACGGGATGGCCGTGCCAATCCTGTGAGAGATACCAGATTTTTTGAAAATAAAGGAACTTACCCTGCCTGTAACCCTCCATTTTCTTCTTTAAAGGTGTTACGTCTTCAAGAGAAAACCCCGACTCCGGAAAGTCAAAAAAAACAGACGAAGTATGTTGCCAATGGTGAGCAAAGTTCCGGATAGCCGTATAATTTTTATGAGGAAAACGTAACCGCATCAGTCCGCTCCGGCAGCAGAAAATATACCACAATCTGAATAAAAGTGGCTGTATACCTTCTGTTGAAGCTGTATGAAACAGCCATTTCAGGAAAATTCTCATACTTAAAGTGTGTGTCTGCTGAATCAAAAAACAATTATAGGGAGATTTACGGTCACATTCACGCGAAAATGTGATCGTCATTACCTTGCACTGCATAAAATTGGTAATTTTGCAGCATTGTACTTAAACCGGCAATCTGAGAAAAAGAACATGGCAAAAAAAATAATTCATTCTGATAAAGCACCGGCTGCGATAGGCCCTTACAGCCAGGCTGTACTGATCAATGGCGTGTTATATGTTTCAGGACAAATAGCGGCGGATGTCGCCCCTAACGGATCTGTCAGGGCTGAAGCTCACAAGGTGATGGAGAATGTGGGATACATTCTGGAAGCAGCAGGTTATACTTATGCCGACATTGTAAAATCCAGTATTTTTCTGAAAAATATGGATGATTTTGCTCAGATTAACGAAGTATACGGAAGTTATTTTAAATCAGAGCCTCCTGCACGCGAAACCGTACAGGTAGCCAGACTGCCTAAGGATGTGAATGTTGAAATTTCAGTTATCGCTGTCAAATCCTGATCCGGGCTATCTTAACAAATATCATTAAACATGAGTGAAAAAACCATTCGCGTACGTTTTGCACCCAGCCCGACAGGCCCGTTGCATATCGGGGGAGTGCGTACGGCCCTTTATAACTACCTGTTTGCCCGTAAACATGGCGGCAGGATGTTGCTTCGCATAGAAGATACTGACCAGAACCGCTTTGTAGAAGGTGCTGAAGAGTATATTCTGAAAGCGTTGGAATGGGTGGGGATTGAAATAGACGAAGGCCTGAATGCCGGCGGTCCGCATGGCCCTTACCGGCAGTCGGAGCGCAAGCCCATGTATCGTGAATACGCTGAAAAGCTGATCCGTGAAGGGAAAGCCTATTATGCATTTGATACAGCGGAAGAACTGGACGCGATGCGTAAACGGCTGGAAGAAGCTAACGTTCCGGCAGCTCAGTACAATGCTGTGACCCGTATGCAGATGGTCAATTCCCTGACGTTGCCGGCAGAGGAAACCAGAAAAAGAATCGAAAACGGTGATCCTTATGTCATCCGGATTAAAATTAATCCTAAGGACGAGATTCGTTTCAATGACCTGATAAGGGGGTGGGTAAATGTACACTCATCACAGATTGACGACAAGGTGCTGCTCAAATCAGACGGAATGCCGACTTACCACCTCGCCAATATTGTGGACGACCACCTCATGGGCATAACGCACGTAATCCGTGGAGAAGAATGGCTGCCTTCCGCGCCTTTGCATGTCATCCTTTATCGTTATCTGGGCTGGGAAGATACCATGCCACTCTTTGCACATTTACCATTGCTTCTGAAGCCTGACGGAAACGGGAAATTATCTAAAAGAGACGCGGATGTGGGCGGTTTCCCTATTTTCCCGCTTGCCTGGACCGACCCCAGAACCGGGGATAAGGCAATGGGTTTTCAGTCGGAAGGCTATCTGCCGGAGGCTACCATCAACTTTCTTGCATTTCTGGGCTGGAATCCTGGTACCGAACAGGAAATTTTTACGATGGATGAACTGATCGGGGCCTTCAGCCTGGAGCGCGTTCAGAAAGCCGGTGCCCGTTTCGATATTCAGAAAGCGCAGTGGTTTAACCAGCAATACCTTAAAAACAAAGATAACGAAACCATCGCAGCAGAATTGCTGCCGCTATTTAAAGAAAAAGGTATTCATATCGGTGAAACTGAGGCCGTAAAAATTATATCCTTATTTAAGGAAAGGGTGCATTTTGCCAAAGAGATTGTCAGTGAATCAGCTTTCCTTTTCAGCATACCTGAAAAGTATGATGAGGCTGTCATCAGTAAGAAATGGAATGATGATGCTCAGAAAGCAGTACAAGGTCTGAAAAGTGCCTTCGCTGATTTTGGCGGAGCGTTCGTCGCTGATGAAATAAAGCATGTTTTACATGAAACACTGGAAGGCCTTGGCCTGAAACCGGGTAAGGTTATGCAAACGATCCGTCTGGCAGTTACTGGCTTCGGTGCCGGTCCTGACCTGATGATCATTATGGAAATCCTCGGGAAAGACGAAGTCCTTCTGCGGCTTGAAAATGCATTAACCCGCATTCCTGAGATTTTAGAAAAATCAAAAACAACAGGAGCGTAATTACCTCCTGATATTGACCTGAAATATGGAAGTAAATCCAAATGAGATCAGAGATCTGATACAACTGGCCATTACCGAAGACGTGGGTGACGGCGATCATTCCTCACTGGCCTGTGTCCCCTCTACGGGTGTCAGCAAAGCACGTTTGCTGGTAAAGCAGGATGGTATTGTGGCAGGCGTATCCGTAGCTGAAATAGTTTTTAATGAGGTAGACCCGGAGTTAAAGGTTGCTGTTCTCATAAAAGACGGGAGCCGCATCAGCAAAGGAGATATTGTGCTGACTGTTGAAGGAAAGGCACAGTCCATACTCAAAGCAGAGCGGCTGATGCTTAATATTATCCAGCGGATGAGCGGTATAGCGACTTATACCCGGCAGATGAAAGATCTGATCGGAGATCTGCCTGTGAAATTGCTTGATACCCGTAAAACCACACCTAATTTCAGAGTTTTTGAAAAACTGGCTACCGTAATCGGCGGAGCGGTAAATCACAGAATGGGGTTATACGATATGATTATGCTCAAAGATAATCATGTGGATTATGCAGGAGGTATCGGGAAAGCTATTCAGAATACGCGTGCGTATCTGGAAAAAACCGGCAGAAATCTGAAAATTGAAATTGAGACCCGGAATCTGGCGGAAGTAGATGAGGTAATCAGAGTGGGGGGTGTGGATATCATAATGCTGGATAATTTCTCGCCGGAGGATATGAAAGAAGCGGTTCGCCGGATAGGAGGACGTTTTGAAACCGAGGCTTCGGGAAATATTGATGAAAATACCATTCGGTCTGTTGCTGAAACAGGTGTAGACGGCATTTCGTCAGGAGCTCTTACTCACCAGATCAAAAGCCTGGATCTGAGCCTGAAAGCTTACTGAACAGATCATCGTACGGATAGAACGGCTGTCTCCGGAGAGACGGCCGTTCTATTTTAAAAGGTATTACCGGGTTTAATCTGTCTGTTTTACCTTGTATGCCCATTATCTTAGATACATCTGGTAGCATCAAATCAGCGATTCACTCATTTCCAGCATTATACCTATCGGAAATTGATCTGATAATTTTACCATCGTCCAAAAATATTCTGTAAATTCGTTTCGTATTCAAACCTGTGCCTTCCGGTAAAGCAGGTGTGAATTCAATTATCCACACAACACACTATATCCATGAAGAACTATAGCAAAGCTCTTCAGGTTTTCCGGTATTTTGGATTCAGGCTGAGTGGCCTGCTGCTTTTATACAACCCCATCTTTGCCCAGAGTACAGAAAACCCTGAAATTGACCTTGATCTGCTTATTCAGGAACTATTTCCTGACGCCTCTGCGGAAATCGACTATGAAGACCTGTTTGAAGCCTTGTCCCAGCTCTATGCCTCACCGCTGGACATGAACAAAGTTACCCGCAACGAACTGGCATCTACCTATCTCCTGACCGAACAGCAGCTGGATGCCTTCTTTGAATTCCGTCATCAGACAGGCCCTTTTATTTCCATTTATGAACTACAGGCCATTCCGGGCTTTGATCTGACAACCATCCGGAAAGTACGCCCCATTTTCACCCTTACCAATACTGCACAGCCTCTAAGAGCGTCGTTAAAAAATCCGACCCATCATTACCTGATGCTGAGATCCAGAAAATACCTGCAAACCGAAAAAGGATATACCCCGGTAGAACCCGGCTCCAGATCCGTTACCCGGTATGCCGGCAGTCCCTTGCAGGCTTTTGGCCGCTATCGTTACAGCAGAGCCAATATGTACAGCGTGGGTATTACGTCTGAAAAAGATTCTGGTGAAGAAATGAGATGGATGCCTGAAAGGCAAATTTATGGAATGGATTTTACTTCTTTTCATGTGCAACTCATGAACAGAGGCCGTCTCAAAAATCTGATCATAGGAGACTTTTTGCTGCAATCAGGACAGGGAATGGTATTTTCTTCCGGCTTTTCTATTGGTAAAGGAGCAGAGGCTATCAAATCAGCCTACAGGTTTTCAACTGGTCTGCGGCCCTATACTTCCTCAGGTGAAGCGGGTTTTTTCAGGGGTATCGCCACCACTTTTACACTTTCACGGCAAATGGAACTTACCACTTTTTATTCCCGCAACAGACAGGATGCCACCATTTCAGGAAATAGTACGGATGACGGTGATTTCCGGACTGCTTCTGTTTCATCCGGAGGGCTGCACCGCACACCTGCTGAGCAACTGAAACATCGCATTCTGCGGGAAAGCAATATCGGCTTGCACTGGCAGTACCGGCAGCCGGCAGAACGGTTTCAGATCGGAGTATCATTATTGCATACACATTTTGAAATACCTTTAAGAAAAGCAGACCGGCCTTACAATCAATATGAATTTACGGGTACATCTCAGTTATTAGCAGGTATTCATGCTGATTACCGCTGGAAAAACATAAGGCTCTTTTCTGAAACCGCCCGATCAGCCAGCAAAGGCTGGGGAAATGTGACAGGATCTTTAATAGCCATTAATAAATTATGGGATGTGGCGCTTTTATTCCGAAGATATGATCGTCATTTTCATACTTTTTATGGGAATTCCTTTGCCGAAAATACCCGCCCCATTAACGAATCCGGCCAGTATCTGGGAATAAAATATCATCCCGGCAAAAGATGGCAGGCCAATGCCTATTATGATCATTTCCGGTTTCCCTGGATGAAATACCAGGTAGACGCGCCCTCAAAAGGATATGGATATCTTCTCCACACCCAATGGACACCCCACAAAAAACTCAAAATATATGCGGTGGTCAGATCAGAAACCAAAGAGAAAAATAACCCGGTAAAAGAGAGTACAGCCCAACCACTGATCACCACAAAACGGAGATCAGCGATCGTTAATTTTGAATATAATTTTCCGTTGAAATGCAAAATCAGAACCCGGCTGCAGGCAGGTGATTTCATATACGGCAACGTCAGCCGCTCCACAGGACTGGCCATCGCTCAGGATGCTTCCTGGAAATTCAGGAAACTTGAACTAAGCGGAAGAATGGCACTTTTCAACACAGATGATTACGATAGCCGCCAGTATATCTACGAAAAAGATGTGTTATATGCCTTTTCCCTTCCTGCCTATTACGATACAGGTACCCGTCATTTTCTGATGATGCGGTATGATATGCATAAAAAAGTGAAGCTATGGATCAGATGGGCACAAACCCGTTACAAAAACCTTGAAACGATCAGCTCGGGATTGAGTGAAATTCAGGGGAACAAACGAAGCGAAATCAAAGCACAACTCATGCTCCACTTCTGACAGAAAGTATTGAATCCGGCGCGATCCTGTTATTTTTGTGCATGGAGTATTTCAAACAGCTTTTACATCTGCTGAAAACCGAAAGGGATGAGGACAGAAAATTATATACACAACTGATTCACAGCACCTCTGTACAGGACAGGAGGGCCGATGGATTATCATGGTATCCGATTGCCATCAGGGGATCAGAAACGGGACGCGGCGATTACCTGACTGTAGAGGTTGAGCGCACAACTCACCATGATATCAGCCATCAGCTTCGTAATGGGATGCCCGCTGTTCTTTTTTCAAATCATCAACCCGCTTCTGACCGTGCTGAAGGTATTATTTCGTTTGTTAACGGAAACCGCCTGAAACTAACTCTCCGGACTGACGAACTGCCGGAATGGGCCAATATGGGGAAACTGGGCGTTGACCTGCTGTTTGATGAAAACAGCTATGAGGAAATGGAATCGGCTTTGAAAGAAGCTGACAAATTATCACGTACGCCGGAAAACAACCCGTTGATCAGCGTATTAACCGGCGAGCGCAAACCGGAATTTTTTGATCAGGTAAAACCCTATCATCACCACAGCCTTAACCCTTTTCAGGAAGAAGCCGTTAACAAAATCGTAGCAGCTAAAGATGTAGCTATTATACACGGTCCGCCGGGAACAGGAAAAACCACCACACTCATTCAGGCCATCAAAGCACTGAAAATAAACGGTGCCAGGAAAATGCTGGTGGTGGCACCCAGCAATACTGCGGTGGATCTGCTTACCGAAAAACTGGCTGAGGAAGGACTGAATGTCGTAAGGATAGGGAATCCGGTTCGGGTTTCAGAGCAAATGCTGCGTCATACACTTGATTATAAAATTGCAGAACACGATCAGTCAAAAGAGATTAAAAAACTCAAGAAACGTGCCCATGAGTTTAAAAACATGGCGCATAAGTACAAAAGAAGTTTTGGCAAGGCAGAAAGAGATCAACGCAAAGCCTTATTTGATGAGGCACATAAAATTTTCAGAGAAGCCGACAATTCGGAGAAATACATCATTGACGACATCCTGGAAAAGGCCGAGATTATTACTGCTACACTGGTAGGTTCCAATCATTATACCGTACGGCATATGCGCTATGATGTTACGATCATTGACGAGGCCGGGCAGTCTCTGGAACCCGCCTGCTGGATACCGGTATTGAAGGCTTCAAAAGTGGTGCTGGCCGGAGATCATTGTCAGCTTCCACCGACCATAAAATCCCAGGAAGCGGCCCGCAACGGACTGGCCACCACAATACTTGAAAAATGTATTGCAAACCACCCTGAGGCAGTTACATTGCTTAGAGAACAGTACAGAATGCATCAGTCGATCATGGCGTATTCTTCCGCATTCTTCTATAATAATGAACTGATCGCCAACGAATCAGTAGCTGATCGCAGACTTTTTGCAGGTGATGATCCCTTGGTTTTCATTGATACAGCCGGATGTGGTTACAATGAAGTACCCGATGGAACAAGTCTGACCAATCCGGAAGAAGCCGGTTTTCTGTTATCACATCTGGCAAACTTTCTTACCACTTTAAAAACGGCTACACAGCCCACTGTTGCTATTATTGCACCCTATAAGCAACAAATCAATCTCTTAAAGGCACAGCTTTTGCAAAATCCTGAACTGAAGCCATTCCTTCCTTACATTGCGGTAAATACAGTTGATGGTTTTCAGGGACAGGAAAGAGATATTGTTTATCTGGGAATGACGCGTAGCAATGACGAAGGTGAAATAGGCTTTTTATCAGACCTCCGCAGGATGAACGTCGCGATGACACGCGCCCGGAAAAAACTGGTAGTAACCGGCGACAGCGCAACACTGTCAGGTCATGTATTTTACGATGGTTTCATCCGCTATGCCGAAAGCCGGAACGCCTGGCACAGTGCATGGGAATTTATGGAAAGCTGAAAGTGATGATTCCGTGTTTTTTGTAAACCCCGGAGCAGGTCGTTTGTCTGGCATGCTATTTGTGATTATTTAATTTTTTCCGGAGATTTCATTTACCTCTGGGGCGATTATACGTAATAAACTCACGGATAAATCTGCCATTACTATGGACACAGTTAAAGAGTTTCTCATCGCTCAGGAATCCTGGGGATTTCTCGCTGAAGTGATTTTTCGCTCTTTCCTGGCGTTTGTGGTAGTGGTGCTGGCCATCAAATCCACGGGTAAAAGAGGGATCAGGCAACTTACCATCTTCGAGCTGGTCATCATTCTTACATTAGGTTCTGCAGCCGGTGATGTAGGGTTTTATAAAGAAGTAGGCGTACTTACGGCTTTCATAACCATCATTACCATTGTTCTTTTATACCGTTTGATTACCTACCTGGTTCTGAAGTTTTCAGCCGTCGAGCGGTTTCTGGAAGGAGAAGCCGTGGTCATTATTGAAGACGGACTGTTTACTGACCATGTCATCCAAAACCAGAATATCTCGTTTGATGAGTTTTTTATGGAATTAAGATTGCATGGTATTGAACACCTGGGGCAGGTCAGAAAAGCCATCCTTGAAGTCAATGGCGATCTCAGTCTTTACCGGAATAATTCATCAGAAATGAAACCCGGCCTGAATATTCTGCCGGATATCGTAAAACAACACTACCACGTAATTCCACACAGGGGATTACATGCCTGCATTCACTGTGGCTTTACCCGTATGTACAGGAAAGGCGATCAGCCGGTTTGTCCATCCTGTAATCATCACAAATGGGGCAAAGCCTCCGCAAGAGACTGCGATACTCCTGACGATATATAAACCGCAACAAATCCAGCGGCTATTTTTTAAGCGTAGATCCTCTCACAATCAACTCAAACGGAAGAATTTCAGTCTGTTTAAAGCGGGTATCAGAAGGAGAATTCAGTGCTCCGATCATCTTTTTAACGGACATTTCTCCTATCTGTTCTCCCGGATAATGTATGGTGGTTAGCTGGGGATCAATAAATTGCGAAATCGGGTCATCATTGAATCCCGCAACGGCCATATCTCCCGGAATCTGATATCCCAGCTTTTTATACGATTTCAGAAAGCTGGCTGCACAAAAATCGTTGGCTATAAAAATACCGTCCGGCTTCGTGTCCATCTCATGAACATGTAATGCGGCCTGCTCTCCGGCCTCTTCGCTGAGGTCATTAATTATTAAATGATTTTTGTTAAAAACCAGGTTGTTATCCGATAAAGCCTGTTGAAATCCACGGAAACGCTGTGCATACACATTTCTTTTCAGATTGCCCGTCACGTGCATCAGCTGCCGGTAACCTTGCTCTATCAGGTGAGCAGTAACTGCATAACCAGCCCTGAAATTATCAATTACAATACTGCAGCACGACGGGTGATCAAAATTCCGGTCAAAAAACAGTACCGGAATCTGCCGGCGGAAGAATTTTTCAAAGTGATCCAGCGTATCCGTATCATAAGCGAGTGAAACCAGCAGGCCGTCAACCCTGCTGTTGAACATGGTCTGTACATTAGCCTTTTCTTTCAGTTCTGATTCAAGAGACTGCATAATCAGTAAGTTATAGCCGGCATTATTGGCCACTTTTTCCATACCAGCCAATACACTCGACATAAAAGAACTGTTAAGTCTGGGGACAATTACACCCAGTGTATTGGTCCGTTTTCGTCTTAAATTACTGGCAAAGGTATTGGACCGGTATCCCAGTTCATCAGCCTTTGCGACAACCAATGCTTTCGTTTTCTTATTAATTGCCGGATGATCCTTCAAAGCTCTGCTGACGGTCGCGGCTGACAAATCCAGTAACTGGGCTATATCATAAATGGTGGTTTCTTCTTTCATTTTACAGGGTAAAGGATAACAGGTGGCTAAAAGTCTTAATTAATCTGTAAAAAATTTTATGCAATCGGTTGCAATTTTAATTTTTATGAGGATATTTACAAATATTATTAAGACTATACCATTCTCTTTATTTATCCATCTATTCTATCAAACATTGTAAGTATGAAAACAACACTACTTCAATGGCATCGACCGACGTTACAGAGAAATGTCGTAATGCTACTCTTACTCCTGTTTTTTCAAAGTTTACCCCGTTATGTATTTGCCCAGCAGACGCCTATTTCCATTTCCGGAAAAGTGACTGATGCTGCCGGTGAAGAGCTCCCCGGGGTAAACGTTCTTGAAAAAGGTACTACCAACGGTACCACCACAGACATTGATGGCAAATTTACCCTGCAGGTGTCCTCCGCAACCTCAGTACTTGTCGTCAGTTTTGTAGGCTATTTGTCCAAAGAAATCACAGTTAACAATGCCACCAGCTTTGACATTTTGCTTGAGTCAGACATAAAAGCACTCGAAGAAGTGGTGGTCGTGGGTTATGGTACCATGAAAAAAAGAGATATGACCGGTGCCGTATCCCAGATCAGTTCTGCCAAGCTTCAGAATGAAGCTCCGGCACAGGTACAGGATCTTCTGAGAGGAAATGCCGCCGGACTGAATGTAGGGTATTCAGCCTCTGCAAAGGGTGGGGGTTCCCTCCAGATACGGGGCCGTACTTCATTTACTGCCGGTACCAGCCCTCTCATTGTATTGGATGGCGCCATCTATTACGGCCAGCTTTCTGATATTAATCCGAATGATATTGAAACGGTTGACATATTAAAAGATGCCAGTTCGGCAGCAGTTTTCGGAGCCAAAGCGGCCAGTGGGGTTATTCTGGTAACCACCAAAAAAGGAAAACCGGGGAAACCGAAGATCAATTACAGCTCTACTGTAGGCTTAGCTGCCATGTCGGTACACGAACGCGTTCATGACGCAAGCTCATTTACCAACTGGCGTAGTGACGTATTCAAAACCACGAACCCGAATGCGCAGCCTTTCCGTTATGACGATCCCCGTAATTTACCCTCCAATATCACCACGGAACAATGGCTGGCCTATGATGGCTCGTCGGGCGATCCGGTCAGGGTATGGCTGCGCAGGCTGAATATGCAAAGCAATGAAATCGATAATTACATGGAAGGGAAAAGTGTAGACTGGTACAGCAAGGTATTTCAGACCGGATTCCGTCAGGACCATAATGTGAGTGTTTCGAGCCGCAATGACAAAGTATCCTATTATCTGGGTGCTGGTTATATGGAAAATGAGGGTATCATTGTAGGGGATAAGTATTCCACCGTACGTACCCGTGCCAATATTGAAGCTGATATAACCAGATTCCTGACCGTAGGCATGAATACGCTATTTTCGATACGGGATGAAAGTGCTATACCTTACAGCTGGAGCCAGATTACCAGCTTATCGCCCTGGGGTAGCGAATTTGATATGAATGGCGACCTGATTTTTCGCCCCAATTTTGAAAACAGTGGCGGGTTAAATCCGGCTTATGAGCCCTCTCTCACCACCCGTCTTGACAAAACCACAACACTCAATTCTACGATCTTTGGTAAAGTGAAGCTACCGTTCGGCATCACGTATCAGGTAAACTTCACCCCTCAGATTGAATACTATGAGCGCTTTAACCACCAGAGTGCCAGGCATCAGGAGTGGGCCGCCTTTGGCGGGAGAGCATCCCGCCAAAACCGGAAAACATTCTACTGGCAGGTCGACAATCTGCTGAAATGGGACAAAACATTCGATAATCACCGGTTTGATGTCACCTTACTGGCCAATGCCGAGAAATTCCAGCGCTGGGACAATACCATGACCAACGAAAATTTTGACCCTAACGACCAGCTCGGATATCACAACCTGGGTTCAGGCCTGAAACCGGTACTGAGTGTTAATGACGAATACAGTACCGGAGACGCTCTCATGGCACGTATGTTGTATGCCTTCCGTGATCGTTATATGTTTACCGGAACTTTCAGAAGAGATGGTTATTCTGCTTTCGGGCAAAGCAATCCAAGGGCTAATTTCGGTTCCATTGCACTGGGCTGGGTATTCAGTGACGAAGAGTTTATTAAGAATTCAACCTGGTTCAATTACGGAAAACTCAGGATGTCATGGGGAAGTAACGGTAACCGTGACATTGGCCGCTATGCAGCCATGGCTGACCTCACCACCGGTAAATACCTGTACGTGCGCCCCGACGGAACGGTAATCCAGGCCAGTCAGTTATGGGTAAACCG
Organism: Telluribacter sp.; assembly: GCA_040391535.1. Taxonomy (GTDB): domain Bacteria; phylum Bacteroidota; class Bacteroidia; order Cytophagales; family Spirosomataceae; genus JBEBXQ01. Next base: position 13,670 of record JBEBXQ010000108.1, read on the forward strand.
CATGCAGAACAAAAATCTCAGATGGGAACGTAACACTTCACTGAACCTCGGCCTTGATTTCGGGCTGTTTAATAATGTGCTGGACGGCAGTATTGAAGTATATCAGATGAATTCTACGGATTTGCTCGTTGAACGCAGCCTGCCCAGCGTCATCGCCTTTGACTGGGTAATGGATAACCTGGGTGAAGTTCAGAACAAGGGCTTTGAGCTTACCCTTAACTCCAATAACATTTCGCGTGAAAACTTCTCCTGGAGGACCAATTTCAATTTTCAGCTCAACAGGAACAAAATCCTTCATGTTTACCGCAATTACGATCAGAACGGAAAAGAACTGGATGACATTTCAAATACATGGTTTATCGGAAAGCCGATTGATGTGATCTGGGACTGGAAACCATTGGGTATATGGCAGCAGGGACAGGAAGAAGAAGCAAAAACCTATGGCGTATCTCCCGGTGATTACCGGCTTGAGGATCTGAACGGCGATGGTAAACTCGACATCAGCGACAAGCAGTTTCTTGGTTATACCGAGCCCCGCTTCCGCTGGTCGGTACGGAACGAGTTCAGGTTCCTGAAAAATTTTGACGCCTCTTTTATGGCCTATTCACTATGGGGCCATCAGTCTGGTTTTAACTGGCTGAAAAGCCGGAACGGGTTTCCTGACCGGATGAATTCTTATACGTATCCCTACTGGACACCGGAAAACCCTTCTAACGAATGGGCCCGTATCAGCTCCAATGAAGGTAGTACAACCGGTTTCAATCTTTACCGGAAACGTTCGTTCATCCGTCTTGATAATGTATCCCTCGCTTATTCAGTCCCTAAAACACTGATCAGCAAATACAAGATTGAAAATCTCCGCTTCTATGCCAATGTCCGCAATGCGGCTGTTTTCTCCCCTCAATGGATGCTCTGGGATCCGGAGTGGGATCCGGAAGTGGGTGCAGGCCCCACTCCGCGTTACTTTACCATTGGTATTGACCTGACGCTCTGACCGAAGACTTCAACCTTAAAAGCAGAATCAAAATGAAAACAAGAAACATACGATATATAGCTACCCTGGGTTGTGCCGTTTTGTTTGTAGTCAGTGGCTGCAATCAGGATTTCCTTACCCCCAAACCTCTTTCATTCTACGAACCGGACGTTACTTTCAAGTCGTCTGCCAGCTTATGGGCCACACTCGTTGCCTGTGAAAGGAATATGCGGCTGGAAGTGACCGGGGACGGCGCGCCCATTATCACCGAGCACATTTTCTCAGAAGTGGCCGTTGAAGGAACAACGGATAAGCCCGGCCCGGCACAGGATATGAACCTGGTTATCCGCCCGGATGCCAACCTGAACAGTGTAGATTATAACCGGATCGGATGGTACTGGAATGAAGGCTACCGCGGAATCAGATATGCCAATACGGCTATTTCCCGGATTGATGATCCTACCGATTTTGAATCAGATCAGGAAAAAAATCACCTGCTGGGGGCAGCCTATTTCCACAGAGCTTTACGCTATTACCGCCTTGTGCATCAGTTTGGTGATGTTCCGCTCATCCTGACAGAATTTAATACGCCCAAGCTTGATTTCGCCAGTACCAAAAGGGAAGTCATCTTACAGCAAATCAAGAAGGATCTGGAATTTGCGCAACAATGGGTTCCGGATGCTGTTAACAGAGGACAAGTCACAAAGGGAGCAGTGAGTCATTTACTTACCAAAGTAAATCTGGCGCTGGGATTATTTGACGATGCGATTACATCGGCGGGTAATGTGATCGACGGCGGAGTATACAGGCTGATGACGAGCCGCTTCGGAGCAGACCAGGCCAATCCGGCCAGAAACGTCATCTGGGATCTGCACCGCCCCGAAAACAAATCCATTGCCGCCAATACCGAAGCCCTGCTGCTGACTATTGACCGGCTGAATATGGATGGCAACACCGACGGACTCACCGTAATGCGCCAGGCAGTACCTTTTTGGGGAAATGCAGGTGTATTGACGCCCAATGGAAACAAAGGCACAAGCGACCAGCCAAAACTTGCTACCAACACGATTGAAATTGACCAGGTAACCGCCTATGGAAGAGGGATCGGACGCTTGCGGGGTACTCCGTATCACACACAGATGATCTGGAAAGACAAGGATGATCTTCGTCACGCGCCAGGCAACTGGATGAATATGGAAGACCTTGTATACAATGATCCCGGACTGAAAGGCAAAGACGATTACTATGGTAAAAATATGCAATTCCGTAATGCACAGGGTACCGTATTGGTTTCTGATACGATCCGGTGCTGGTATGGCTGGCCGCATTATAAGCTGTATATCCCCGATCCCCTTCGTCCGCAACCACAGGGAGGGCACTCCGACTGGTATGTATTCCGGCTGGCCGAAACCTATCTGCTCAGAGCTGAGGCTTATTTCTGGAAAGGGCAGCTTGCACAGGCAGCAGAAGACCTGAACAAAGTACGTGAAAGGGCTCATGCCAGCCCCATTAAAGATGCGGATGTAACTATGGCTGCTATTCTGGATGAACGGGCACGTGAGCTCTTTTACGAGGAACACCGGAAAACAGAGCTTACCCGTATTTCCTATATTTTCGCCAAAACAGGGAAGGCCGCAGAAAACGGTAAAACCTATAGCCTGGAAAGCTTTTCAGATGACAATTACTTTTTTGACCGGATCATGGCTACCACCCATTTTTACAATAAAGGGGTGAGAACCAATTTTGGTACCGAGTATACCCTCAGCGCCTTCCATGTACTATGGCCGGTCCCGCAGGATGCCATCAACGATAATTCACAGGGCCGGATTAATCAGAACAAAGGATATTCAGGTTATGAACTTAATGTCCCCCCGTTAACTGAAATTCCTGTAGATTAGCATCTGTCATGATCAGGTCGGGCTTTGTGTTTCAGAAAGCCCGACCTGATTTCATTAGCAAGAATACCTTAATTTTTTAATATGAAGCATACAATGCGATGGTTTGGGCCCAATGACCCTGTTTCTCTGATGGATATACGCCAGGCAGGTTGCACAGGAATTGTCTCGGCTCTCCATCAGATTCCTGTAGGGCAAATATGGTCTGAAGACGCTATCCTTACCAGAAAAAAAATTATTGAAGCCGGTAATGACCGTTATACTCCTCTGAACTGGACAGTAGTGGAAAGCCTGCCGGTTCACGAAGACATCAAAAAAGGCCTGAAAACCAGAGAAAAGCTGATTGGCAGCTATAAAGAATCACTGAAAAATCTGGCACGTTGCGGAGTCAGGACGGTTTGCTATAATTTTATGCCGGTA
>JBEBXQ010000109.1:0-16623 GCA_040391535.1 Telluribacter sp.
CATCACGAAATATTTTTCTTAACAGGATCAGGATTATACGTAAATTAGCATGTTGGTAGCCTTTTGCAGGGTATACCTCCGGTGATGGGGCTGAGTTAAATCAGTTCCGGATAAAGAGAATAATATCAATATTGTCGTTGATTTTGTGACGAATTAATAAAGTGTGTGTCTAAAAATTACTATTAATCTTAACTAAAATATTACAATGCTAGAGCAAATTTTAAGTCTGGTACAGGAAAATTCAAAAGAAGCTGTGGTGGGTAACCCGGCTGTTCCTAATAATTTAAACGGCGATGTTATTAACAGTCTCATGGGCTCACTGGTAGGTGGTTTTCAGCAGGAAGCCCAGGGAGGGAATATAGGGGGACTTGTGAGTTTGTTCGCTACGCAAAACCCTTCAGCAAACAGCCTCAGCAGTAACCCTATCGTATCCGGGATTATACAGCAGGCTGTCGGTTCTTTGATTCAGAAATTCGGTTTGAACAATAGCATTGCGAGCGGTATTGTATCATCAGTAATTCCCGGTGTTATTGCATCTGTTATCGGAAAACTTAATGATCCGAACAGTGGCTTTGATCTGGGTTCATTAGCCGGCTCTCTTTTGGGCGGAGGCAACAGTAATAATAGCGGAGGCGGCTTTGATATGGGGATGATCAGCGATGCCCTGGCCGACGGGAAAATAGATATGAACGACCTGATGCGCATCGGTGGTGGTATGTTGGGGGGCGGAAGCAACGCGCAGCAAAACCAGGAGCAAAAAGGTGGTCTTGATTTAGGAGGCTTACTGGGAGGTCTGTTTGGTAAATAATGAGTTGTAACTCATGCAGCAATGGCTTCTGTCTTCATGAAGACAGAAGCCATTTTTATATTCTTTTCAAGTGAAAACCTTCTGCCGGACTGAGGAATTCTTAACTTGAAAGTGTATATTTACCTACTAAATTTTACAGATTACAATGCAATTTTCTCATCTTCACTGTCATACCCAGTTCTCACTACTCGACGGAGCTGCCGATATAAAAAAACTGTTCAAAAAAGCGAAAGCCGATAATATGCCCGCCGTGGCCATTACCGACCACGGTAATATGTTCGGGGTTTTTGAATTTGTGGCTGAAGGTAATAAGCAGGGCGTCAAACCGATAGTCGGGTGTGAGTTTTATGTGGTAGCAGATCATACCAGAAAACAATTTACCAAGGAACAGAAAGACATGCGTTTTCATCAACTTTTGCTGGCAAAAAATGCAGAAGGTTACCGTAATCTGGTGAAATTGTGCTCAAATGGCTTTATGGAAGGGATGTACGGTAAATATCCCAGAATTGACAAAGAACAGATTGTTAAACATCACAAAGGGCTGATTGCCACGACCTGTTGCATCGGAGCATTGGTGCCTAAGACAATTCTCAGAAAGGGAGAGGCTGAAGCTGAAAAGGAATTCAAATGGTGGCTCGATCTTTTCGGAGAAGACTTCTATGTGGAACTTCAGCGTCATGATATTCCCGATCAGCTGATTGTGAATGAGGTATTGCTGAAATTTGCCAAAAAATATAATGTGAAGGTAATATGTTCCAATGACTCTCATTATGTAGATCAGGACGACTGGAACGCGCACGATATTCTGCTGTGTATCAATACAGGTGATAAACAGAGCACACCTTCTGCCAAGGATTTTGATGAAGTAAACGGTATCCCGAAAGGCTCACGGTTTGCTTTCTTCAATGACCAGTTTTATTTCAAAAATACCAGCGAAATGGAGCGATTGTTCCATGATATTCCGGAATCGCTGGATAATACCAATGAGATTGTCGGGAAAATTGACACACTGGATCTGAGAAAGGATATCCTGCTGCCCAACTTCCCGATTCCTGATGAATTTAAAATACATACACTGTCAGAATTTGCCGGTAAAAAAGAACTTGTTCCTGATGTGCTTAACCAATGGGAATACCTTAAGCACATTACTTTTGAAGGAGCAAGAATAAAATATAAAGAAATAACGCCCGAAATTGAAGAACGTCTCAATTTTGAGTTACATACGATCCGGAACATGGGTTTCCCCGGTTATTTCCTTATCGTAGCTGATTTTATTCAGGCAGGTAGGGAAATGGGCGTATTTATCGGCCCGGGAAGGGGTTCCGCAGCGGGTTCCGCTGTGGCGTATTCTATAGGTATTACCAACATTGATCCTATAAAGTATGATTTGCTGTTTGAGCGTTTTCTGAACCCCGAACGCGTATCCATGCCGGATATCGATACAGATTTTGACGATGAAGGCAGGCAAAAGGTAATCGATTATGTTGTGAAAAAATATGGCTACAACCAGGTTGCTCAGATAGTAACCTATGGTACAATGGCTGCCAAATCTTCTATTAAAGATGTTGCCCGTGTGATGGACCTGCCCCTGATGGACGCCAACATGCTGGCGAAGCTGGTACCTGATAAGCCTTCATACGGAATGACCCTCAACCGGATTTTTACCGCTCCGCTTGAAGGAAACGGAAGCCTTACTACGAAAGAGGGAATTTCGCCTGATGAACTGGAAAATGTAAAGAAGCTGAGACAGGTAATCAGTGGAACCGATTTGTCTGCTAAAGTACTTCAGGAAGCAAGACGACTGGAAGGTACGGTCAGGAACACAGGTATTCATGCTGCCGGGATCATCATTGCTCCGTCTGACCTTACTGAAATCATTCCCGTCTGCACTTCCAAGGATTCAGATTTCCTGATCACACAGTACCAGGGAAAAATCATTGAAGATGCAGGGGTTATTAAAATGGATTTTCTGGGTTTGCGAAACCTGACCATTATCAAAGAAGCGCTGCGATTGATTAAACAGAATCACGGGAAAGATATTGATATTAATGAAATCCCGCTGGATGATACGCTCGTGTTTGAACTTTTTCAACGCGGAGAAACCAATGCGATCTTCCAGTTTGAATCGGACGGGATGAAAAAATACATGAAGGAACTCAAACCTGACCGTTTTGAGGATCTTATCGCAATGAATGCGTTGTACCGTCCGGGGCCCATGCAGTATATCCCAAGTTTTATTAAGCGGAAACACGGAGAAGAGATAATTACCTATGATCTGGCCGATATGGAAGAATACCTGGCCGATACCTACGGAATTTCAGTGTATCAGGAGCAGGTAATGCTTTTATCTCAGAAACTGGCTGGTTTTACAAAAGGAATGGCTGATACCCTGCGGAAAGCGATGGGTAAAAAGCAGATTGAAATCCTGAATAAACTAAAAGATGACTTTCTCAAAGGGGGTAAAGAACGGGGGCATAGTGAGAAAATCCTTAGTAAAATATGGGTTGACTGGGAGAAATTTGCTTCCTATGCATTTAACAAATCCCATTCAACGTGTTATGCGTATGTGGCCTATCAGACAGCTTATCTGAAAGCACATTATACCGCCGAATATATGTCAGCCGTATTAACCAGCTCGCTGGGTAATATTGAAAAGATTACCTTCTTTATGGAGGAATGTAAAAACCTTTCACTTTCTGTATTAGGCCCCGATATAAATGAGTCAGACCGACAGTTTAATGCGAATGGAAAAGGAGAAATCAGGTTTGGGCTTGGAGGAGTAAAAGGCACTGGCGATGCCGCTGTGGAGTCGAGTATAGAAGAACGGAATACCAACGGGCCGTTTAAGGACATTTTTGATTTCATTCTCAGGATCAATCTGAGGACAGTGAATAAAAAAACACTGGAAAGCCTTGCTTATGCCGGTGCTTTCGATTGTTTCACGGAGTTTCACCGCGCTCAGTTTTTTGAATATTTACCAGGTGAAAATACCAGTTTTATTGAAAAGCTGATCAGGTATGCCAATAATGTACATTCTGAAAAAGCTTCTTCCCAGTTTTCATTATTCGGCGGAGCCGGAAATACAGACGGCATGATTGCTCTGCCCAAAGCACCGGTAGTGCAGGAATGGACCGATATTCAGAAATTACGTTATGAGCAGGAAGTGGTAGGTTTTTATATATCCGGTCACCCGCTGGATACTTTCAGAATCGAGCTGGAAAATTTCTGTACCTGTACACTGGAGAAAGTGATGGAAATTCCGGAAGGGATGCGTAATCCGGTCTACTTTGAGAAGGACATCAGTATTGCGGGAATTGTGACCAGTGCGCAGGAAAGAATTTCCAGAAACGGGGCACCGTTTGGTATCTTTAAAATTGAGGATTATAAAGGGTCCCTGGAGATTCTGATGGGGGGTGATGATTACACCCGTATGCGCAATTACCTGCAGGTAGGCTTTTTCCTTTATATCAAAGGGAAAGTGCAGAACCGCTGGAAAAATCCGGAACAGTTCGAATTTAAACCGTCGCATATTCAGTTGCTGAATGAGATCAGAACAAAAATGTGTAAGGAAGTACATCTTCAGTTACCGTTGGAATCACTGGATGAGAAAAATATACAGGTTATTAATGAAGCCGTTACATCAAATCCCGGAGATTGTTCGCTTAATTTTACTTTTGTAGATCAGGACCTGGCCATGGAACTTAAACTGCTTTCAAGGAAAAACCGTATAACACCTTCCAATGAATTCTTTAAACTGATGCAAGAATTTGAAGGATTGAAATTCTGGCTGAACTAGTGAAAGTAACATTTTGTTGAAGAATAGACAGAGGTTAATGATTTTGAAAAGAGGGGAGGGCTTCTTTCATGATCCCGGGATGAATCTTCGTTTTGGAACTTTTTAAAGTCAATTATCCTTATTCATCAAATACTATTAATCGTTTTAATAAATAAAAAATGGCAAAGGCATTAGAAGTAACCGACAGCAATTTCGATGAGTTGATTCAGGGTGATAAACCTGTATTGGTTGATTTTTGGGCAGAATGGTGTGGCCCTTGTAAGATGATTGGTCCGGTAGTGGAACAACTGGCTGGTGAATATGAAGGGCAGGCTGTTGTTGGTAAAATGGACGTGGACGTTAACGCACAGATTCCAGCCAAGTTTGGCATCAGAAGTATTCCTACTTTAATGATTTTTAAAGACGGAATAATGGTAGATAAAGTAGTAGGTGCAGTTCCTAAAGGGGTCCTGGAAGATAAGCTGAAAGCACAGTTATCTTAATATATATAATCTTCTGAAGCGGGGTGTCTGCTATTACGTCAGACACCCCGCTTTTTTATTTTCGGGATTCGATAATTTCCCTGATAACACTTCCCATATCCATCACTGTCTGACGGCCTTTAAAATAATGTTCCAGAATACTGCTGGCAATAGCGCTGCGATAGCCTCCGGCGCAATGGACAACGATGGGCTTATCATACGGAATGGTGTCAAGCTGCTGTTGCAATTGGCTGAGTGGAATATTAATGGCGTGAGGGAAAACTTTTTCCTGCGCTTCCTGTCCGGTCCTTACATCAATAATGGTATATTCCTCCGGATTTTTTAAAATTTCATCTGTGGGCGTTTTCAGACTGGCCTCAACACCATATTCCAGAAGGATTACATTTTCGATAAATACTTCATAACCAATTTTAGCCGTTCTTTCAATCAGCGTTTTAAGGGTATCTTTATCATCTCCGGCCAGATAAAATTTTTCATAAGGCTTGATGATGCTGCCCAGCCAGGTTTCAAATGATTTACCTTCCGGAATATTAACAGAGTTTTCCAGTCTGCGCTTTTTGAAATACTCAGCTGCACGGGTATCAACGATTCTGTAACCGGGGTTAATCAATTCAAGATCATCTTCGGAATTAATCGTTCTTAAAAATTCAATCTTTTCAATTGATTCCTGATAAGCCGGGGCCCCAAGGAGATTTAGTGCAACATCGTAAGCAAAGTATTCAGGGATAAAAGGCAGATCGGCCAGCAGCTTTCTGATAAATTCGGGTTTGGTCATGGGTTGCAAAGACCAGTTGCTGTATTTTTCCTGACCTATGGTACTGCGGTTAGTCTCTGAAATTGATTTCCCGCATAGTGAACCTGCGCCATGGGTTGGGTAAACGAAAATATGATCATCGAGTGCTGCCAGTTTGTGTAAGGAATCATAGAGCTGGCCGGCAAATATTTCTTTTTGTCCGGTTACATCCCCTTTGTTTTCCCGCAGGTCAGGCCTGCCGCAGTCTCCTATGAATAAGGTATCTCCTGTAAATAATGCAATGTTTTTTTCCTGATCTGATAATAAAATTGAAATGCTGTCGGGGCTGTGGCCGGGTGTGTAAATTACTTTCAACCTGAGTTTTCCTACTGAAAGTTCTTCCCCTTCCTGCAATATCATATGAGGGTATGACGGTTTTGTCTCAGGACTCACAAAGATAGTAGCACCCGTATTATGATGAATTTCAAGGTGACTGCTGATAAAATCAGCGTGAGGATGCGTTTCGATAATCCCGGTAATGATTGCTTCATAAGTCCGGGCAGCATCATAGTAGGGTTGAGGATTTCTGGAAGGGTCGATCAGAATCATTTCGCCATCATCTTCTATCAGATAAGAATACTGGGAAAGATTTTTATCTTCATATTGTTCAATTCTCATTTTAACTGTTTTTATAAAATTAACGCACAATATTAATTTAATATAAGGATTAGTTTTTGAATTTGCTTAGTTAGTACCTTTATTAAATTATTTAAAAGCAAAATTGTTTAAAATACGCACAAATATAACCTTTAGAACTGTCTATGGAATTTGAAGTGATTATTTCTCTCATCACCCTTGTGGCGTTGGAAGCTGTTCTGGGCATTGATAATGTGATTTTTATTTCTATTCTGGCCGGTAACCTCCCTGAGGAGCAGCGTAAAAAAGCCCGTCGCTATGGGCTCATTCTTGCAGGTGTTATGAGGCTTGGGTTATTGTTGCTGATTTCGGTTATTATGAAGCTTGATAAAGAAGTATTCGCCCTGTTTAATCATGGATTCAGCGGAAAAGATCTTGTTTTGCTTGCCGGCGGGCTTTTTCTGCTCTACAAAAGTACAAAAGAAATTTACCATAAAATGGAAGGGGAAGAGGGTGATAAGGTAAAGAATCTTAAAGTTCAGACTTTCAGGCAGGTAATTATACAGATTCTGATTATGGATATCGTTTTTTCTGTCGATTCCATTATTACTGCAGTGGGTATGGTTGACGAATTATGGGTAATGTATGTGTCGGTAATTGTAACTGTGATCCTGATGCTCTTTGCTGCTGAGTCTATCAGTGATTTCGTAGAGCGGCATCCGGCATTTAAAATGCTTGCACTTTCCTTTCTGCTGCTGATCGGATTCTCTCTGGTAACAGAAGGTTTTGGCCTGCATATTCCCAAAGGATATATTTATTTCTCAATGGCCTTCTCGTTACTGGTGGATGTACTTCAAATGAAAATCAATAAATCAGAAGCAAAGCCTGTGCAGCCCAAATCCCACTATGAACAATAGGGTTTGGAAACAAAAAAGCAAAATCATTATAGAGAAATCAGATGCGGAAGGAATTGGCTTTTGCAGGGTCTTTAAAATACTATGTATGGAAGTGTATAAACAGATCGGCTTCCTAAATATCAATGTTTACAATACTATCCGGATTATCCAGTTTTGCACTTTTCTTGACGTTTCCGATTTTCACATGCATAATGTTGGTCTGATTCTTAAAATGATGAAAGAGCATATCATTTTTGAATTGTATTTTTTTGATGCCGGTTACCCGGGCTGACTCGAGAAAGCACCAGGCCACATCCTCTTCGATCTGATAACCCAGATAAGAAACAGAAACAGGCTTTCCGTTCACAATTATCTTAAAATGACGCTTCAGATAACGGGATAAAGTCGAATCAACGGCTGTTCGGTCAGCGGGTTTGATAAGATCCGTTTTTCCGCTTCCGTCTGAAATTAACGCTGCTTCGAGATCGTCATAAAAGATCCGGCAGCCGATTTCCATTCGTTGCGATGCTTCATTATAGTTTACTTCCGTAATACTGACATAAAACGGATGTATAAGCAAAAGAAAGTGCGGGTAAAGAAGCAGCGTAATTAATGACATACGAATGAATGATGTGTGGTAATAGTCGTGGAACCAAAACTAAAATTGTATTTCTGAGCGATGGCTTGTATTTTGCCGTGAATATAGGCAATATTAACTTTATGCAGGATTTTTCTATCTATTTTGAACTCGGATGGCAGCATATTCTGGATCTTTCGGGATACGATCACATTTTATTCGTCACGGCCCTTTGCGGGATTTATCTTTTTCAGGACTGGCGGAAAATTCTGGTACTGGTGACCGCATTCACGATCGGACATTCAATAACACTGGCATTGAGTGTTTTTGATGTGGTGAAAATAAATACAGAACTGATTGAGTTTCTGATTCCCGTTACCATTCTGATCACCGCCTTTTCCAACATTATCCGGAAAAAACCTGAAACGGGTTCGGGCTGGCTGATTTATGGATACGCGCTATTCTTCGGACTGATTCACGGAATGGGTTTTTCCAATTATCTCCGTTCACTCCTCGGACAGGAAAACAGTATTACATGGCCACTGTTTGCATTCAATGCAGGCCTTGAAGTCGGTCAGCTTCTGATTGTCATTTCTGTATTGGTACTCTCCGCTCTGATGACTACTTTCTTTGGAGTTTCGCGGAAAGACTGGCGTTTTTTCCTTTCTTCCGCTATTTTTGGTATATCATTGGTTATGGCACTTGAACGTATCCCTGTTTAAAAGGAATAAGTACATGAAAAAATTGCATTATATAGTAGCAGGATTCTTAATGATTGGTTGTACGGCATTTGCCCAGAATGTACCCAATCCCGGCTCCAATCACGGCAACAAATTTGAGCAGTTAGGCACCGTATTGAGTGATCCTAACATTTACAGAACCGCGTCGGGTGCTCCCGGTCCCCATTACTGGCAGCAAAAGGCCGACTACGTTATCAATGTAGAGGTGGATGATCAGCATCAGCAGGTCATTGGTTCTGAAACAGTAACCTATACCAATAATTCACCGGATCCGCTTACGTATCTATGGGTCCAGCTTGATGAAAATGAGCACGCCCCTGATGCGGAAAACAAATCTTTCGACGGAAGTTCCATGAATGAAAAAATGACGGTCAGTCAGTTAAAGCGTTTAATGGGTAGCGAAAAGGACTTGGGTGTGAAAATTCAGAAGGTAACGGATGCTTCGGGAAAACCGCTTCTGTATACCATTAATAATACCATGATGCGGATCGAAATGCCGGTAACACTGAAACCCGGTACTAAATTTGTTTTTAAAATTGACTGGAAATATAACATCAGCGACCGCATGGAAGAAGGTGGCCGGGGTGGTTTTGAGTATTTTTCAGAAGACGGTAATTACCTTTATACCATTGCACAATGGTACCCGAGAATGGCCGTTTATTCCGATTTTCAGGGTTGGCAGAACAAGCAGTTCACGGGCCGCGGCGAATTTGCTCTTGTGTTTGGGGATTATAAGGTAAATATTACCGTTCCGGCTGATCATGTCGTAGGAGCCACCGGTGAATGCCGCAATTATCAGCAGGTTTTAACACCGGCACAGTTTAACCGCTGGAAAGAAGCTCAGCATACTGACGAACCTGTTGAAGTAGTGACGCTCGAAGAAGCAAAGCAGGCAATGAAATCAAAAGCTGCCGGTAAGAAAACCTGGATTTATGAAGCTAAAAATGTCAGGGATTTTGCATTTGTTACTTCCCGCCGACTGGTGTGGGATGCTATGCGTGTGAAGGATGGAATTGAAAACAACACACCAATGGCGATGTCTTATTATGGTCCGGAAGCGTATCCGTTGTACCGTCGCTATTCCACAAAAGTGGTAGCCCATACACTCCGGTCTTATTCGAAGCATTCTATACCTTATCCTTACCCTGTAGCCATTTCAGTCGAAGCTGCTAATGGTATGGAATACCCGATGATCTGTTTCAATTATGGGCGGGCCGACAAAGATGGTACCTATAGCGAAGCTACCAAGTATGGCATGATCAGTGTGATTATCCATGAAGTGGGCCATAATTTTTTTCCGATGATTGTCAATTCGGATGAAAGACAATGGACCTGGATGGATGAAGGACTGAATACGTTCCTGCAGTTTCTGGCTGAGCAGGAGTTGGACAAAGACTATCCTTCCAGACGGGGGCCTGCGCATAAGATTACTGACTATATGAAACTACCGAAAGATCAGCTGGAGCCAATCATGACCAACTCGGAGAATATCGTGCAGTTTGGTCCCAATGCTTATGCCAAACCTGCTACGGCCTTGAATGTGCTGCGTGAAACCATCATGGGCCGTGAACTTTTTGATTACGCTTTTAAAGAATATGCAAGGCGCTGGGCCTTCAAACACCCTACACCTGCGGACCTGTTCCGTACCATGGAAGATGCATCGGCGGTTGATCTGGACTGGTTCTGGAGAGGCTGGTTCTTTTCGACAGATCCGGTAGATATTTCACTGGATTATGTGGAACACTTTAAACTGAATTCAGGTCAGCCTGAACTGGTGCAGGCTGAGCGTAAAGCGGCCTGGGAACAGGACCTGCAGACCATTTCGAGAAACAGAAACATAGAGGAAAATCTTAAGTTTGAAATAGAATCCGATACTTCTCTTTCTGATTTCTATCATAAATGGGACCGTTTTGCTGTAACTGATCAGGAAAAGAAGGCGTATGAGCAGAAATACCAGTCGCTGAGCCCGGATGAAAAAGCGGTATTTGATGGCAGTGTTCATTTTTATGAACTGAAGTTTTCGAACCTTGGCGGACTGGTAATGCCCATTATTCTGGAATGGACCTATACCGATGGTACCACGGACGTAGAGAAAATATCAGCTTATATCTGGCGTAAAAATGAGTATGAAGTAACCAAAGTATTTGCCAAAAAGAAGGAAGTAAAATCAGTTCGGCTGGATCCTTTCCGGGAAACTGCTGATATTGATGAAGAAAATAACTACTGGCCAAGACAGCATGTGCCTTCAAGATTTGAATTGTTCAGACAAGGAAGCGGACCGGTAAGAGGGGCCTCAAGCGGTGATAATCCTATGAAAAGAGCCCGGCAATCTAAGTAGTAATCATTCTTTTAGCGTATAAATAACAGCCGGTCTGGTAATCCTTCAGGTATCCAGACCGGTTTTTTATTTTCCTTTTGCATACTATTTTATAAAAATTTTCCGGTAAAAATGTGTTTTCAGTATGTTTACCGGAAAGAGCAGGACTGTTTTACTATTTTCTATGGATATAATGCAACATTATAAATATTAACCAATTAAATAATTTCCTGAACGTGAACAAGATCCGAAATCACTGGCTGCGTAAAATGCTTGCTTTTGTTACTCCTGCTTTAACTTTATTTTCCCCGAAAAGATTACTTAATACTTAAATTCATGAGAAAAATAAGGAAACTGACCGCTCCCGGTTATATCACATTGTTGTTCCTCTTATGCACTATCTCATCTTTGAATGCCCAGAATTTCGAACTGAAAGACAATGATCGGGTAGTTTTTCTGGGAAATTCCATTTTTGAGAACGAAAATCAGTTTGGCTATCTGGAACTGGCCCTTACTACCCGCTGGCCTGATCGTAACATTACCTTCCGGAATATCGGATGGACAGGGGATAATGTTTTTGGAGAAGCCCGGAGCTATTTTACGAATCCGCCTACTGCTTATGATCTGTTATTGAAGCAGATTACAGACGCCCGGCCAACAATTGTGTTTATTGCTTATGGTGGTATTGAGGCACAGAGCGGAGAAGCCGGCATTTCCCGCTTTAAGGAAGGTATGAACAAACTTATTGACAAGATTGATGAGCTCGGAGCACGGACCATTTTGCTTTCTCCCATTCCGGTGCTGACAAAGAATGATCCGGATAATACAAATAGCCGTAACGCGATGTTATTGAAATATTCAGAAGAAATCTCAAAAATAGCATCCGGAAGAGGGAAAATGTTTGTTGATATTTTTAATCCGATAAAAACTGTTGGCGAGCAGAATGATTTGTCCGAGAATGGGTTTCATCTGAACAAAACCGGCTATTATTATCTGGCTAACATCCTTGAGAAAGGATTAGGATTATCCTCAAGGAATAATGAACTGGTCATATCGGTAAACAAGCAGAGCGCGGAATCCTCAATCCCCGTGAAAGTAGAAGGTACGGAGAAAGTGTTTTCCGGACTATCATTTACTCTGGAAGATAAAATGCTGCCACTGCTGCAACCTGAAAACCTTCAGCCTGATCAGAATAATAAACGTATTATTAAGATTACCGGTTTGAAGAAGGGTATTTATTCCCTGAAAGCTGACAGCGATCTGATTGCAGTTGCCAATGCCGATGAATGGGCAAAAGGTGTTCCCGTTACGGAAGGATTGTCATTTCAGAAGTCCCGCCAGCTTCAGGCGATGATTGTGAAAAAAAGTGACATCTTTTTTCAGCAGTACCGTCCGCTTAACCGTACCTATATTGTAGGGTTCAGGAAATACGAACAAGGTCGTCATCAGGAAGGTCTGGACAATATGAATATTTTAATCACCTGGCTCGAAACGCAGATCATATCACAGCGTACTCCGGCAGCTCAGGCTTACCAACTTATCCCGGTAAAATAAAATGAGAAATTTACAGAGAAATAAACGAAGGATCGGATCAAAAACATTTGAGACGATCAAAGAAACCATAACTGCCGGGCGCAGCATGATACCTTTCAGTGGCAAGGCAGCAAAATGGCTATGTGGTTTGCTGATCATTCCTGCAGCCATGCTGATCACTTCTTCAGGTAATATGGAAGACAGGAAATATACCCCTGACCCTGATCCTGCGAAAGAACTGGAATCTTTTGAAATTGAGGAAGGGTTTGAAATTTCATTGTTTGCCGCAGAACCAATGGTCGTCAAACCTATCCAGATGAACTGGGATGCTGACGGCAGATTATGGGTGGTAAGCAGCGAGTCTTATCCGCATGTGAAGACAGGGGAGGAGGCTAATGATAAAATTTACGTGCTGGAAGATACAGATGGTGACGGAAAAGCAGATAAATCAACCATTTTCGCCGACGGCTTGCTTACACCAACCGGAATTCTGCCGGGAGACGGCGGCGTATATGTTGCTAATTCTACAGAAATTCTTTTTTTGCAGGATACCGACGGCGATGGAAAAGCAGATAAGCGGACTAAGGTACTGACAGGTTTCGGTACAGCAGATACCCACCACCTGATCCATACTTTCCGCTGGGGACCTGATGGTGACTTTTACTTCAACCAGTCTATTTACATTTACAGCCACGTAGAAACTCCGTCAGGAGTGAAGCGCCTGGAAGGCGGGGGGGTATGGCAGCTGAAACCTAAAACGCTGGATCTGGAGGTTTTTGCAAAAGGGCTTGTGAATCCCTGGGGATTACAGTTCAACCGCTGGGGGGCTTCATTCCTGACCGACGGCGCCGGTGGTGAAGGGATTAATTATGGATTTCCGGGTGCAACTTTTGTAACCGCCCCGGGTGCCGAAAGGATTATCAGAGGATTGAATCCCGGTCAGCCCAAGCACAGCGGTCTGGAAATGATTTCAGGAAGGCATTTGCCTGAATCCTGGGAAGGAAGTGTAATTACGAACGACTTCAGGGCCAATCGTATCAACCGCTTCAAACTGGAAGAGCAGGGAAGTGGCTATGTTTCCAAGCAAATGGAAGATCTTCTCTGGACTAAAAATGTAGCTTTCAGACCGGTGGATATTTCACTGGGTCCGGATGGAGCCATCTATATTGCTGACTGGTATAATCCTATTATTCAGCATGGAGAAGTCGATTTTCACGACCCGCGCCGCGACCACAAGCATGGCAGAATCTGGAAAATTACAGCGAAAAACAGGCCGTTGGTTAAAACACCGAAGCTGGAAAAAGCGGATATGAATACGCTGCTTGAAGCTTTGAAATCTCCTGAAGACTGGACCCGCCTGCAAGCAAAGCAGGTGTTGAAGAACCGTGGTGCCAAAGATGTTATTCCGGCTCTTGAAAACTGGATAGGCAATCTGGATAAGAACGCCCCGGATTATGAGCATCATCTTTTGGAAGGACTGTGGGTATATCAGTCACTGAATACCATTAATGAAAAACTGCTGCTTTCTTTACTGAATGCCAAAGAGCAAAATGCCAGAGCAGCCGCTTTACGGGTGCTTAATGCCTGGTCTGATAACATATCAGATACTCCAAAATTATTAGCCGGTGCTACCGCTGATCCGCATCCGCGCGTGCGGCTGGAAGGCGTGATCGCTTTGCGGAAACTGAAATCTGCAGATGCCGCTAAAATGGCCTTGTCCGTACTTGATAATCAAATGGATGAATTCCTGGATTATGCCTTATGGCAGACCATGCGTGAGTTGGAACCGCAATGGATTGCACGCATTAAACAGGAACCTGCCTTCTTAGGGAACGCTAAAAAAACGGTATATGCATTGAAATCAGTGAATGACCCTGAAGCAGTGAGCCGTCTTGTTGAGTTTTATAAAAACGGTCAGGTCCCTGCAGAATATCAGAGAGATGTGATGAGCTCCATAGCGAAATGGGGGAAAGCCAGTGATCTCGACGTAATTTTTGACATTGCCGTAAGCGAAAAGCAAAATACAGCGACTGAGCTGAGTACCCTTGAAGATGCCGCGCGTCAGAGAAAAATCAAGCCAGCGAATAATCTGAACCGCATTACTTCATTTGTAACTCACGATAATGATGCCGTGGCAGCAAGTGCTATTCGTCTGATCGGCTTTTGGGGTATGGAAAATCAAAGCGGCCAGTTGGTGGAATTGATTCAGAAAGGGGATAGAAATATTAAGAAGGCCGGCTTGAACGCACTGGCGTTTATGAATACGGATGCTTCCAAAAAGCTGATCGCAGGTATGACTGAAGCTAAAAACACACCGGAACTCAGACTGCTTGCTATCGCTCAGCTGGCTACTTTTGATGCGAAAGAAGCAGCAGCAAGTGGAGTGAAACTTTTGCAGAATTTACCGGAAAACACAGATCCTACTGAATTTTTCCAGGCATTTATCGGAAACAGGCAGTCTGTAGGTGTATTGGGTGAAACGCTGAAGGAAAATAAGATTCCGGTCGAAATTGCGAAAATAGGCAGACAGGTGGTACAAAGGCAATTGCCCTGGTACAGACACCGTGATGACGATGTCACACAGCTGAAAGCAGCGCTGGAGGCGTCAGGTGGAGTGTTGCCGAAGGAGAATATGAAGCAGGATCTGAACAATCAGGAAATTTCCGGCCTTGCCACTTTGATTAAGTCTTCTGCTGATGCAGCAAAGGGAGAATTGATTTTCCGTAAACCTGAACTCAACTGTATGACCTGCCACGCGATCGGTGGAGCCGGCGGTCTGATTGGTCCTGATCTCAGCAGTATCGGTACCAGCTCACCTGTTGAGACCATTATAAAATCGGTGATTGACCCTACTTTTTCCATTAAGGAAGGGTATGAGCTGCAAAGGGTTGTCAAAAAAGATGGCAATGAAATGATGGGTTACCTTGTCAGTGATGGTAATTCTGAAATTATTATCCGGGATGTAACGGGCCATGAAACAGCTATTGCGAAAAGCCAGGTAGATAAAATTGAAAACATTCCGGGCTCTTTAATGCCTCCCGGACTTACTGCCGGGCTGGACAGAGATGAGTTTGTGAATCTGATCGGATTCATTTCAAAACTGGGTGAATCCGGTGATTTCAGAGTGCCGAATGTACGCTTCGTCCGAAGATGGGAAACCGTGGTAAGCGATGCTGCAACCGTAAAAAAGATTAAAGAAGAAGGACTCGGCTACCTGGTGAAAACCAATGCAAAACTGAGTGTACAGCCTGCCTATAGTAAAGTTGCCGGAGATTTGCCGTTGGATGAATTGCCGGTAGTGGAAGTGGCAGCCAATAAAAAGTACAGCATTGTGAAGTTTGATGTCGAGGTAATCGCCAAAGGTAATGTCAGTTTTCTGCTGAATAGCCCGACCGGGATATCAGCGTGGGCTGATCAGAAATCTGTTAAACCGGAAGGCAATAAGCTAACGACCGAGCTTACACAGGGTATGCACAGGATTACGCTGGTAATTGACCGTTCCGTTCATAAGGAGGGAAATATCAGCATTCAGATACCTGAAGGTGAAGGCACCGGACAGACCCGTCTGGTAATGGGCAGGTAAGATTCCTGTAAAATGCAAAAGGAGGTGCTCTTGGTAAAGGGTGCCTCCTTTTTGCATTTGGATAGGGGGGACGGCTTCTATATTTCCCTTAGAAAAAGGAGTGTTATTTGGGATGGAGGGGTTAGGCGTTTCATCTTCGGGGGTACTGTTATTCTCAATATCTTCATTAGCGAATATAAATCCAGGTAATAGGGGTGCCAGCCAATATATCTTCGCAGGGGTGTATTATCTGTAGTATTTTCATCAGGGAATGCATATTAGAGGATATGGGCGTAGCCCTGATACCTTCGTAGAATTGTATTATCTACAATATTTTCATCAGGGAATGCATATCGAGGATAGGGGCGTAGCCCTGATATCTTCGTAGAATGGTATAATCTGTAATATTTTCATCGGTGAATGTATGTTCAGGTAATAGGGGCGCGAGCCCTGATACCCTCGTAGAATTGTATTATCTACAATATTTTTATCAGGGAATGCATATCGAGGATAGGGGCGCGAGCCCTGATATCTTCGTAGAAT
>JBEBXQ010000110.1:0-16509 GCA_040391535.1 Telluribacter sp.
CGCCGCCGCGACCTGGTGGTAGGATTGCTGAAGGAAATACCGGGTTTTAAAGTGAATGTTCCGGACGGGGCTTTCTATGCCTTTCCTGATGTGAGCTATTATTTCGGTAAATCGGACGGAACCACTACCATTAAGGATTCTGACGACTTCTCTTTGTGGTTACTGAATTCGGTCTACGTTTCTACAGTGGCAGGTTCAGGTTTCGGAGCACCCAACTGTATCCGGATCTCCACGGCGGCGGCTGATGAAAAGCTTGCAGAAGCAGTTCAGAGAATCAAGGACGCGGTAGCCACTTTGAAATAATTAAAAAACACAATTGCAGAACGCTCAATTCATCAGAATTGGGCGTTTTTTTCTTTTACAGCAGCCCACCTTCCTGTTCTTACCGGCAGATTTACTGAAATCAAAGCCGGTAACGCATACACTTTCATCAATTCCCCGAACCGTTCCTAATAATTTTTCAACCATTTGCACAAAAAAACTGGCATTACCTTGTATTACATAGTACCTTTGAATCAACAATAACGGAAAATATAATAACCTAACTATTAAACACATAAAGCCATGAATACGCCAAAAAGACTATATCGTAACGTGAACGGAAAGATGATCGGTGGTGTGGCTGCCGGACTGGCAGATTACTTCGACATTGACGTAGTACTTGTCAGAATCCTGATGGTCATCGCCTTTTTCGTTCCCGTTCCCTTCTGCCTTATCCCTTGTTACATTGTCATGTGGATGATCATGCCGGCCAAACCGGCACCGACCATCACCATTCCGATAAATGATGGAGGGCAGTAACCATCAGACTCAAAGTTGTGAAGAAAACAAAGACGCCGGAAAATTTTCCGGCGTCTTTGTTTTCTTTCATTGCTACAGGTTATCATTACGGAAGTTAAATGCCGGTATGCCAAACCTTTTTTCTTTTTCACAGAAACTTTTTACCTTTACCGGTATTATGCTTGCATACTATTTTGACTAATCACCAAAAACCCATTATTCCATGGATGCATATATTGTAGGCGGTTTCAGAAGTGCGGTAGGAAAAGCTCCGCGGGGAGGATTTCGTTTTACCCGTCCGGATGATCTTGCTGCTACCATCATAAAACATTTGTTAAGTACCGTCCCCCAGCTGGATCCGCAGCGTGTGGACGATCTGATCGTGGGTAATGCCGTCCCGGAGGCAGAACAGGGCATGCAGATGGGACGTTACGTTTCCCTGCTGGCACTCCCGCAAAACGTGTCGGGGATTACCATTAACCGGTATTGCGGCTCAGGTGTGGAAGCCATTGCCATGGCGACCGCCAAGATAAAGGCCGGCATGGCTGACTGCATCATTGCCGGAGGAACCGAGTCAATGTCAATGGTACCGGTGATGGGCTGGAAAACGGCACTGAATTACGAGATTGCCCATACCAACCCTGAATATTACCTCAGCATGGGGCTGACAGCAGAGCAGGTGGCCAAACAATACAATATCAGCCGGGAAGCGCAGGACACATTTGCTTTTCGCTCACATGAAAGAGCACTGGCAGCGCAGGAAGCAGGGCTTTTTAATGATGAGATTGTCCCGGTTTCCGTTAAAGAAACCTTCTTTGACACCAATACCGGAAAGAAGAAAACCAAAGAGTACATCGTCAATAAAGATGAAGGTCCCCGACAGGGTACCAGTATTGATGTACTGGCGAAACTGAAACCGGTTTTTGCTGCAGGTGGATCCGTGACAGCCGGCAATTCGTCCCAGATGTCAGACGGAGCCGCGTTTGTACTGGTGATGTCTGAAAGCATGATGAAGGAACTGGGCCTTACACCGGTTGCCCGCCTGGCTTCTTATGCCACTGCCGGTGTAGAACCACGGATCATGGGAATTGGTCCCGTAGCCGCAGTGCCGTTAGCACTGAAGCAGGCCGGCCTGCAATTGCAGGATATTGAGCAGATTGAACTGAATGAAGCTTTCGCGGCTCAATCGCTTGCGGTTATTCAGGAGCTGGGTATAGATCCTGAAATTGTAAATCCTAACGGAGGTGCCATTGCACTGGGTCATGCCCTGGGTTCTACCGGAGCCCGCCTGTCTGTTCAGCTGTTTAATGAAATGCGCCGCCGTAAGCAAAAATACGGCATGGTCACCGCCTGTGTGGGTGGCGGACAAGGCGTAGCAGGAATTTATGAATTACTAAGCTAATCGTATATTTTGAAAGAAAAAACCCCGGTCATGCTCATCCGTTCCGGGGTTTTTCGTGTTCAGCAATGCCTTTCTGAAGACTATTTACCTGTCAGCTTTCATCTTCTGTATTTTTGATTTTCATTAACAGGTAATAAGCATTTTTAATTACCACTTTTGAATTGGCATGGATGGTGGCACTATCAATCTGTTGCTTACCTTCACTCGTCACACCAGGATTTACTTCAACCATTTCAAATTGCCCGTTTCCACTATCGGTGAATACATAAAATTTATTCTCCCAACGCACTACCGCTTCTTCAGGAACCGTTAGCGCGTTTTGATTATTAACCGAAACATTTCCGTTGATAAACATTCCCGGCACTAAAGAAGGACTATATCTTTCAACATGGCAATGTACCTCTGCCATCCTGTCCTGATCCAGATTTTTACTGATCAGAATAATTTTAGCCTGTAACTTTTTATGGGGTTCACTATTGGTAAAAGCCGTCACACTTTGCCCGACCGAAAGGGAGCTCAGATCCTTTTCAAATACATTGAGAACAAGATGAATATCACTCGGGTCCACCAGCTCAAAAAGCATATCGGTAGGTGCGGTGTATTTACCCACATTGACATTCACCTTTGAAACAAAACCATTAATTGGTGAAATAATGGAAACCGTTTTTGAAATATTATCCGGTCGGAGATTAGCCGGATTCAAGCCAATCACTTCCAGTTTCTGTGCTAATGCATTCATCAGAATCCGTTGGGTTTCCATTTCAGACCTTGCCTGCTGGAACACTTTATCACTGCTTGCCTTACTTGCATTCAAATCCCGCTGTCGGGTAAACTCTGACTCTGCCAGGAAAAACTTCTCTTTCGAGGTCAGGTAATCCTGCTGCAACTCAATAAACTGCATATCTTCAAGCTCAGCCAGTATCTGTCCTTTTTTTACGGTCATTCCCGGAAGCATCCTGGTTGATTTCAGATAACCCCCTAACGGAAAGCTCAGACTAACCGTGCCCTGGGGCGGTACGTCAACTTTCCCTTGCAGGGTCAGTACCTCACTGATACCCTCCATAGTGGGTTGTCCTGTTTCGATACCCACCGTTTTTAACTGATCCGCACTCAGGTTTACCGTTGTTTCCGAGGATACCACCCCGGGTTTTGTGTCCGTATCCGGTGCTTCGGATTCACTTTCGCAAGCTGCCAGCATCAGCACACTGAGACTGGCTATGATATATCGTTTCATTTTATAGATTGTTTAGCTTTAATAATTGAATAGCCGCCGAATTGTAACTATCCAGTACATGGATATATTCACTTTTAATAGCAACAGATTGATTCACAAGCATTACCCATTGCAGGTAATCTATTTCACCCGCCTCAAACTGATGATCAGCAGTTGCAATAATCAGATCTGCATTTTTCAGGCCCTGAGATTCGTAGTAATCAAGGCTTTGCCGGAATTTACGGAGTTGATCAGCCGCCGTACTCAGTTGTGTTCTCAGTTGCAGTTCAATCTGATCTGCCTGCAAACGGTCTCTCTCAAAATCCAGTTTTGCGGCCCCGATCCGGGACGAATTGGCTTTATTAAACAATGGGATCGCAATACCGGCACTCACGTAACCAAACCGCTTACCTGCGTCAAAGTATTGTTCTTGTCCGCCAACGGTTTGGGGCCCGATCAAACTCTGATTGTTATATCCGATTGTAAAATCGGGAAGCGATTTTGACTTTTCCAGCTGCCAGCGGTAACGGGAAGATTGCTGCTGCTGCCGGGCCAGTTCAACCAACGGGAGATGACTGATTTGTCCGGCTGAATCGTTCTGAATGAAAGAAAGTTCTATTTTCGGATTATCAGCTTCCGGAGTATAAGACCGCGTATCCTGGATCAGCAGATTGAATTGCTTAACCGCAATGACCAGATCGTTTTCAAGCAGGTTTAGCTGATTGCTGATTTGCTGACGCTGGGATTCGGCCGCCGTTTTTTCCAGAACATTGGCAGCCCCTTTTTCAAAGCGAAGATTGGATCTGTTTTCAAAAAGACGGTAAACGCTGTCTGCAAACAGCAGTAACTTTTTCCGTTGTACCAATTCTGCGTAATCATAAAATAATTCACGCACGCTTACACGGATTTCCTGCTCGGTCAGACGGGTACGCGCCTGGGATGCCGAGAAATCAGAAGCCAGCAGTTTTTTCTGATTAGCATAAACCGATGGAAAGCTAAACGTCTGACTGACCCCAAATCTGGTGTCATTATGTATACTGCTGACCTTGCCATAGTCAGCATCAAAATTGGTTTTCGCCAGATCAAAAGCACTGGATTGAAGACGTTCGCTGGCTTTTTCGCTCATCCGGTCGCTTTGGACCTGCCGGTTTTTTTCAAGAGCAATCTTAATTGCGTTATTTAAACTGATGGTTTCAGACGGCAATTGAGTATAGCCGCCCCGGGCTACACCTGTCATCAGCAGGAGCAGCAATACTGCTTTATTCATTTTGATTTTCCGGTCAGATAATAAATAGAGAGCAGGCAGTACGAATAAGGTCAGCATGGTAGCCGTTATCAGTCCACCGATCACCACCGTTGCCAAAGGACGCTGTACCTCCGCTCCTGCCCCGTTGCTCAGGGCCATCGGCAGAAATCCTAAAGAAGCCACTGACGCAGTCATCAGAACAGGGCGAAGCCTGTTACGCGTACCCGTCATCACCAGCTGAAAGACATCAGTGATTATTCCTTCCTTTTTTATGCGGTTGAACTCCGAAAGCAGAACAATTCCGTTCAGGACCGCCACCCCAAAAAGGGCGATAAATCCTACACCGGCAGAAATACTGAAAGGCATTCCCCGTATAGCAAGTGCAAAAACGCCTCCAATCGCGGATAATGGAATAGCGGTATAAATCAATACACTGTCTTTTATGGATGAAAATGCAAAATAGAGCATGATAAAAATCAACAGAAGCGCTGCCGGTACGGCAATAATCAATCTGGATTTAGCCTGCTGCAGATTCTCAAAAGCACCTCCATACATAATGGTATATCCCGCTTCAAATTTGATTTTAGCCTCCACTTTCGCCTGCAATTCTTCCACAATCGACTGGACATCTCTTCCTCTTACATTAAAACCGACGATGATTCTCCGGCGCGTATTTTCTCTTTGTATCTGGTTCGGCCCTTCGGTTTCCTGAACAGAAGCCACCTCATATAAAGGAATCTGTACTCCATCAGGTGTGGAAATCAGAAGATTTTTAACATCATTGATGTTTCTCCGGCCTGCGCTTCCGACACGGACGACCAGATCAAACTTTTTCTCTCCTTCATAGATCTGTCCGGCAGAAGCCCCCGCAAATGCCGCATTAATGGTTTGGTTGATCTCCTCTACATTCAATCCGTATTTTGCGATTTCCCCCCTGTTGAATTCAATTACTACCTGGGGCATACCCGTTACTTTCTCTACGTACCAGTCGGCTGTCCCTTTAACCGTTCTGGAAATATTCCCTAATTGCTCTGCATAAGCGGCGAGTTTGTCCAGATCTTCCCCGAATATTTTGCAGACAACATCCTGTTTTGCTCCCGTCATCAGCTCATTAAAACGCATCTGAACAGGGTATTGAAAGCCGGTAGTCACTCCGGGCATGACCTCTTGTGCGGTTCCGGCCATTTTACCGGCAAGCTCCGGAAAGGTTTCAGCACTGGTCCATTCCGACTTATCTTTTAAAACAATAATCATATCGCCTCCCTCAATGGGCATCGGATCGGTAGGAATTTCAGCACTCCCTATTCTTGAAACAATATTTTCAACCTCAGGATAATCTGCTTTAAGCCTGTCCGATATACGGTTAAAGGCATCAATTGTTGTACTTAAACTGGTACCTACCAAAAGGCGTGTTTCCGTTGCAAAATCACCCTCTTCCAGCTGAGGAATGAACTCACCGCCCATCCGGTTGAAGATCAGCACCGCCACCCCAAACAGCATAAATGCCGCGAGAACCATCCGTTTTTTAAATCGTAATGCTGCTGAAAGCATTTTTCCATAACCATTTTCAAGTCTGGTCATGATCCTGTCCGAAAGATTCGGATGATGGGAAATCTTTTTACTGATAACCATTGAACTGATCATAGGCACATACGTCAGTGATAAGATAAAAGCTCCTGTTACGGCAAAAGCGACGGTTTGTGCCATGGGCGCGAACATCTTGCCTTCAATGCCGGATAGTGAAAGAATGGGCAGATATACGATCAGAATAATGATCTGGCCAAACACTGCGGCATTCATCATCCTCGATGCCGAGCCTGTCACTTCTGCATCCATTTCCTGCCGGGAAAGCACACTTACCGAAGCATATTTTTTAGAGAAATGGAGATGATGCAGGATGGCTTCGACAATAATAACCGCGCCATCGACAATCAGGCCAAAATCAAGCGCTCCAAGGCTCATCAGGTTTCCACTCACCCCAAACAGATTCATCATCGAAATGGCAAAAAGCATGGATAAGGGAATAACCGATGCCACAATAAGCCCTGCTCTGAGATTTCCCAGAAATAATACCAGTACCAGGACTACAATGAGTGCACCTTCCAGTAAATTATGCTTTACCGTTCCGATCGCATTATTCACCATTTTAGTCCGGTCCAGGAACGGCTCTATCTCCAGTCCTTCCGGCAGGGTTTTCTGAATTTCGGCGACACGTTGTTTTACATTTTCAATGACCTGTGAAGAATTGGCCCCTTTCAGCATCATCACAATACCACCGGCAAGCTCTCCCTTTCCAGCCATCGTCAGTGCGCCGTACCTGATTGCCGAACCTAACCTTACCTCCGCTACATGACTGATCAATACAGGTGTTCCGTTACTGTTATTTTTGACGACTATATTCCGGATATCGTCCATAGAGCCGGCCAGTCCCACACTTCTGATATACATTACAGATGGCCCCTTTTCAATATAAGCCCCGCCCGTATTCTGGTTATTTTGTCTTAATGCCTTAAAAACATCACCAATAGTCAGATTCAGGGCTTTCAGATCAGCGGGAATCACTGCCACCTCATATTGCTTAAGATCCCCCCCAAAGGTGGAAACATCCGCAACGCCGGGAGTGCCCAGCAGTTGTCGCCTTACTATCCAGTCCTGCGTTGTACGAAGATCTGACAGGGAATACTTCTGTTCATACCCGTCCTGTGGCTTGATCACATACTGGTAAATTTCACCCAAACCCGTTGTTGCGGGTGCCAGCTGAGGGGTATTTGCATTTTGATCTGTTTCAACCTGCGAAAGGCGTTCGGTAACCTGTTGCCGGGCCCAGTAAATATCGGAGCCGTCATCAAAAACAATGGTGATCAGAGAAAGTCCGAAACGTGACATACTCCGGCTTTCTATCAATCCGGGAATATTACTGATGGCCTGCTCGATCGGAAACGTAATCAACCGTTCCACGTCTTCGGCACCCAGTGAAGGCGCTGTGGTAATTACCTGTACCTGATTATTGGTAATATCAGGTACTGCATCTATGGGCAATTGGGTAACCTGATAACTGCCGTAAATAATCCATAACAGGATAAATACCCCAATGACCAGTTTGTTATTTACTGAAAACTGAATGATTTTATGAAGCATACTATACATTTAAATACATAACCAATGACCTGTGATGGCATCGTTCAGGATAGCATCACAAGCAACTTCAGGACGGAAAACTCCGTCAGAACGATATGTATTTAACCCTGAGGCGGACGGAATAATGACCCTGACGAAGTTTGTGCATGAAGCTGGGGCCGGTCCGGACCGAAATCTGCCTTCACCAGCCAGATCGCCGTCCTGAAACAGAATGTACCACTGCTTTGTAACGGAATGAAAACCACATGCTGGATTTCAAATTTTTTAAACGGTAGCTGCATGTCCTTTTCATCGTCATTGTCGTCAATATCCTGTCCCCAATAGTGCATAGACAGAAAATCCATCACACCGATCGCCGGATTCAGCGCTTTGTGCTCCGTGTAATGCCTTACCAGAGAAGGTAATTTCAGAACCTGATACAAGGAAGTTGTATCAGTAAGGGCAATGGTCAGAAGTATATATAAAAAAAGCTTTTTCAAGATTTATTAACAGGTGGGCAGGTTTGGCCTCCCGGCGGATCTTACCGTTTGCGGATTTGATCTCCGGTGCGCAGACTTACCTTTGTCCGACAATACAATAAATCGCATCTGCTCCGGTACAGAAGCAGCGCATGAAGTTCCTGACAGAAAGTACTTCAGGTCATTATTGAGAAAAACGGAATGATTTGCAGGATCATCTTACAGATACTGATCAACTCATCACTTATACTTCAGTGAAGATAATACGATCAAACACAATAATAAACAGAAACCAGCTTAGCAGGAAGCGAAGGAATGCAGGTTGTTTGGTGGATCTACCAGGGTATTGTAAGGTAGGAAAGAGTAAAAATTCTCCCAATAAAAGCCATCCGGAGTAATCACAGAAATCACCTGATCCGGGAAAAGCTGAGGAACCTGGAATTTAAAAGAAATCAGGTGATGGATTTCATGCCAGTGATAGGAAGGGAGAGCATCATGTGACTTGTCCTGATGCTTGGACCCGGCTTTATAATGCAGCTGCAAAAATTCAGTCACCGATATTTTACCGTCACTTTCTGACAGGTGCTGATAATAATGTTTCACCAGCCCGGGAATACCTTTTATCTCATCCTGATCATGGACCGGCAAAACGCCGCCAATCAGGATTTGAAAAAACAGTATTATGGCCAGCAATTGTTTCATTGTTCAGAGACCGCTTAAGGAGACAAAACTACAAAGTATAAGGAATTTCTCTTCACAAATCTGCAAAAATCCAGTTATATCCTGAAATAGGTACAAACTACTGCCTGTTAAATCTTTAACCTTGCAGAATATTATACATTGTGCAATAAATAAACGAACTTTGCACCCGGAATTATACAATTGATAAACTTCTCCATGGTGCAGGGGCTTTCACTTTTTGAAGAAACGACCTTATTTGCTGACCTGATATTACCCGTACCCATCCCGAGGTTATTCACGTACAGAGTTCCGAGGGCTATGGCTGAAAAAATACAGACCGGTGCCCGCGTGATCGTTCAGTTCGGAAGTAAACGGGTACTCACGGCACTGGTCTCCCGGATCCATGAAACTCCTCCTGCCCAATACCAGGCAAAATACATTCTGGAGTTGCTTGATGACGATCCGCTTGTGACACATCACCAGCTGGAACTGTTTCGCTGGATGGCCGATTACTACCTCTGTGATATAGGTGAAGTGATGAATGTGGCCATTCCGGCCGGACTGAAAATTTCCAGTGAATCGAAGGTGCAGTTCAATCCGGATTTCGAATACCCTGATCTGCTTACTCCCATCGAAGAAGTTATCCTGGATGAAATCAAAAAACACAATTCCCTGACCTACGATGAGATTGCCAGACTGGCGGATCAGAAAAATATCACATCTGTCATCAAGTCGCTGGTGGGGAAAAAAGCGATTATCCTGTTTGAGGAAGTCAAAGAAAAATACAAACCCAAGACAGCCCGGAAAATAAGGCTTAACCAGGCTTATCTGGCAGAAGCCGATCTCAATCGCCTGCTGGCCTCTGTGGAAAAGCAACCAAAGCAGCAGGACATCCTCTTAAAATACCTTAGTTACGTACCGGTTTTCAACAATCCGGATCTCAATAAAAAAGGAGTAGAAAAATCAATTTTCCTGCATGACGACGGGTTATCGGATTCCTCGCTTAACCTGTTGCTGAAAAAAGAGATCTTTGAGCAGTTTGAAGTAACTGTTTCCCGGTTTGGTGATCTCCCTGTCATGCCTGATATACATTTCGAACTCACGGACCTGCAACAGAAAGCTGTTCATCAGATCAGTGAGCAGTTTCAGGAAAAGGAAACGGTATTGCTGCACGGTATCACCGGCAGCGGAAAAACAGAAGTATATATTCACCTGATCAGGCAGGCGCTGGACAGCGGCACCCAGGTGCTGTTTTTACTTCCGGAAATCGCACTGACCACACAGATCGTAGTCAGGCTGCGCAAGGTTTTCGGAGATCAGATGGGCATTTATCATTCCAAATTTTCAGACAATGAAAGAGTGGAAGTATGGAAAGGTATCGTTGACGGAAAATACCCGTTTGTGGTAGGTGTACGCTCGGCCATCTTCCTGCCGTTTGACAACCTGGGACTGATTATTGTCGACGAAGAACACGAAACTTCATACAAACAGCATGACCCCGCGCCAAGGTATCATGCCCGTGACATGGCGGTAATGATGGCCTATTTACATAAAGGCAAAGCATTGCTGGGTTCAGCGACTCCGTCACTCGAAAGCTATTATCATGCCCGTACCGGGCGATATGGACTGGTGGAAATGCTTGAACGGTACGGTAACGCAACACTTCCGCGGTTTGTATTGATTGATACAAAGGATGAAAAGAAAAAAGGGAAAATGAAAACAGAGTTTTCCCCGGCACTGATTGAGCAGATCAATGCGAACCTTGAAAACAACGAGCAAACCATTCTTTTCCAGAACCGGAGAGGCTACTCGCCTTATCTGCAATGCGAAGAATGTAACTGGATCAGCGAGTGTCATAATTGTGACGTCAGCCTCACCTACCACATGAAGGCCGGAGAGCTGCGCTGCCATTACTGCGGCCATAAGGAATTTGTTCCGCGAACCTGCCCGGCCTGCGGATCTACCAAAGTAAGGACCATGGGTTTCGGGACCGAAAAAATTGAAGATACGCTTAAACTTCAGTTCCCTACGGCACGCATACAACGGATGGACCTGGATACAACCAGGGCCAAAAACGCTTATCAGCAGATCATTCAGGAATTTGAAAACGGACAGATTGATATTCTGGTAGGGACCCAGATGGTAAGTAAGGGACTGGATTTTGACAATGTCACGACAGTCGGCATTTTTGATGCAGACCGGATGATTAATTTTCCTGAATTCAGGGCAACCGAACGTTCATTTCAGATGCTGACCCAGGTAAGCGGCAGAGCCGGCAGGAGAAGTGCCAAACCCGGCAATGTGCTCATACAGACCAGTCAGGTTTCACATCCTTTACTGGAAAGAATCATCAACGGTGATTACACCGGTATGTATGAGCAGGAAATACAGGAAAGAGAGTCCTATAACTATCCTCCGTTCTCACGACTGATCAGACTGATCGTTAAACATAAAGAAGAAGATATAGCTTCACGAACTGCGGGGAAACTCGCCGCACTGCTATTGCCCGAATTGGGCTCCGGCAGGGTACTCGGCCCGCAGCCCCCGCTCATTGAACGTATCCGAAATCAGTATTTGTTTGAAATTCTCATCAAACTTGAGAGAGAAAAGATTAATTTTAAGGCCGTAAAGTCATTTATACGAGACAAAGTAACTGATATTATGACTGACAAGACCTTAAGAGGGATTAATGTTACCATTGACGTAGATTGCTCATAACAAGGCAATTGCTTCATAATCGTTATTAAAATCAAATAAATGCTTAATCATTAAGCGGCAAAACAGGAAATAATAAAACCTATATGTATCCGAAAAAAACCAAAATTGTTGCCACGGTAGGCCCGACTTCTGAAAGCAAAGAGTCTCTTTTAGAACTGGCTAACGCCGGTGTAAATGTATTCAGGTTAAACTTCTCACATGGTACCCATGAAGATCATTTAGCTCGCCTCAAAAAAATCCGTGAAATTAATGAGGAACACGGCCGTAACCTGTGTATTCTTCAGGACTTGCAGGGACCTAAAATCCGGATTGGAAATGTGGCTGAAAAAGATGGGGTACTCATTGAGCCCGGAAATGAATTGATTTTTACCAACGCCGAAGTATTGGGAACTGCCGAAATGGTAAGCACCCCCTACGACGGAATGTATAATGATGTGAATATCGGTGACCGGATTCTGCTGGATGACGGAAAACTGGAAGTACTCGTAAAAAGAATTGAAGGCCCTAACGTCATTACGGAAGTAGTTTACGGTGGTTACCTGAAATCTAAAAAAGGAGTAAACCTGCCCAATACCAAGGTCTCTATGCCTTCTGTTACTGAAAAGGATTACATTGATCTTGAATTCGGCCTTGAAAATGACGTTGAATGGGTAGCGCTCTCTTTTGTCAGACAGGCATCTGACGTAGAAAAGGTAAAGGAATATATCCGCAGTAAAGGCAAACAGACCCGTGTTGTAGCCAAAATTGAAAAACCGGAAGCCATCGCCAATATCGACAGTATCATCGAAGCGACGGATGCCATTATGGTGGCGCGCGGCGACCTTGGCGTAGAAATGGCTGCTGAAGAGGTGCCCCTGATCCAGAAGATGATTGTTGAAAAATGCAACAAAGCATCCAAACCGGTGATTGTAGCCACTCAGATGCTCGAAAGTATGATTGACAGCCCCCGGCCTACACGCGCAGAAATCAACGATGTTGCCAACTCTGTAATGGACGGTGCTGACGCGGTGATGCTGAGTGCGGAGACGGCTTCAGGGAAATACCCTGTACTTGCCGTTGAGAATATGAGCAAAACCATTTTGCAGGTAGAGATGAATTCACCTTCTCTGTACTACAAATACCACGCACACGTCAATACTGTCCCGGGGCCATCCCTGCTGAACGATAACGTGGTTATGAGCGCCTGCCGGCTTGCACGTGATACCAATGCCAAAGCTATTATCGGCATTACCAATTCCGGCTATACTTCATTCCGGATTTCGCACCACCGTCCGAATGCCAATCTGATCATATTTACCTCCAACAAATTCCTGATGAACCTGTTAGGACTTTACTGGGGTACCCGCGTTTTCTATTATGAAGTACCTGATAATTTCTCGACAGACCAGCTGATCGATAACATCAAGCAGATTCTGATTGAAAAAGGGGAACTTGAAAAAGGAGACGTATTCATCAATACATTAAGCATGCCCTTCACAGGTCGCGGAAAAACCAATGCGCTGCGTTTGGGTGTTGTAGAATAACCGATATTTTTTGAACCAAATCACCAATCCTGAGGTTAACCAACTGTAAGTAATTTAATAAATATTTAACAGTTGGTTAATCTGTTTTTCATCAAACTTACGACTTCCAGATATGAGCGACGCAATTAAGCACGAATGTGGTATAGCTCTCATTCGTTTGCGTAAACCTTATCAGTATTACATTGATAAGTATCAAACACCGCTTTATGCAGTCCATAAGCTGAATGTGCTTATGGAAAAGCAGGTAAACCGCGGGCAGGATGGTGCCGGGGTAGCCAATATTAAGTTAGACGTTAAAGCCGGCAGCCGCTACATCAGCCGGTACCGGTCAGTAGACCAGCAACCATTGGCGGATATCTTTCGCCGGATTCACAAAAAATTCAGAAAAGGCCTTAAAGACCATAAAGACAAATCCCTGGACGGCAAATGGCTGCAGGAAAACGTTGCCTTTACCGGTGAAGTATGGCTGGGGCACCTGCGCTATGGCACGCACGGGGCCAATGAAATTGAAAACTGCCACCCTATGCTTCGTCAGAGCAACTGGCGCAGCCGTAACCTGGTGATGGCCGGGAATTTCAACATGACCAATGTTGATCTCCTTTTCGACAAACTGGTGTCTTTAGGGCAACATCCGAAAGAAAAGGTGGATACCGTTACGGTAATGGAGAAAATAGGACATTTTCTGGACGAAGAAAATCAAAGAGTATTCGAAAGATTCAAGAGCACTTACGAAAACCCTGAACTTTCGGATATTATACAGGAAAATATTGACCTGCAGCGTGTGCTGTACCGTTCATGCCGCGACTTCGACGGAGGATATGCCATGTGCGGACTCACCGGTTACGGTGCTGCTTTTGTTATCAGGGACCCTTCGGGTATCCGGCCGGCATTTTATTATTCCGATGATGAAGTGGTGGTGGTAGCCTCTGAAAAACAAGCGATCAAAGCCGCTTTCAATGTAGAATATGGCCAGATCCGGGAAATCACACCAGGCAGTGCGCTGATTATTGACAAATCAGGAGACTTCAGAGAAGCCCCTGTGCTACCCCCTCTGGAAAAACGGTCGTGCAGCTTTGAGAGAATTTATTTCTCCCGTGGCACCGATCCGGATATTTACAATGAAAGAAAACAACTGGGCAAGCTGCTGATTCCTCAGATTCTGAAGGAAATCAATTACGATCTCGAAAATACGATCTTTTCGTATATACCCAACACAGCCGAAACGTCTTTCTTCGGTATCATCGAAGGACTTGAAGAGCACCTTGCCAAAAACAGGAAAAAAGCCATTATGGATGGTATCCTGTTTGAAGAGGAACTCGATAAGGTGCTGTCGTTCAGGCCAAGAATCGAAAAGCTCGTCACCAAGGATGTGAAGTCACGCACCTTTATTACAGCTGACGAGTTCCGTGATTCCATGGTTTCCAGCGTGTATGACACTACTTTTGAAGTGGTAAAAAAAGGAGTGGATACCCTGGTCATCATTGACGATTCCATTGTAAGAGGGACTACCCTGGAGAAGAGCATTCTGACCATGCTGGACCGGCTCAATCCAAAGAAAATTGTCATTGTATCTTCTGCCCCGCAAATACGTTTTCCGGATTGCTACGGCATTGATATGTCGAAAATGAAGGACTTCATTGCTTTCAGGGCCGTCCTTAAACTGATGAAAGACCGTCAGATGGATTATCTGCGGGAGGAAGTTTATACACAGGCAACTGTTGCGATCGCCACCCAGAATGCCGATGAAACCAATTATATAAAAGCGCTTTATGAGCCATTCACGGATGAAGAGATCTCTGAAAAAGTGGCTGAAATTGTAAAGCCTAAAGGTATGAAGGCTGAATTATCTGTCATTTATCAGACCGTTGAAAACCTGCATAAGGCATGTCCGAATCATAAGGGCGACTGGTATTTTACAGGAAATTATCCGACTCAGGGAGGTAACAGGGTTGTGAATAAAGCCTATATTAACTTCCATGAAGGAAAACTGGTAAGGGCATATTAAGTCCCCATAGTATATAAACGAAAAGACCGCCTTACTATTCAGAAGGCGGTCTTTTCGTTTAACAGCTCCCCTTCCCGAAAATATTCTAAAATTTTACAAACCACATTCTCCAAATTTTCGTTATATTAGTAGTTTGTTTATTTCAACAACGAAATATTATTTTCAGAAGATTTTCATGAAACTTATATTAAATATTATTCTGATTCTGCTGTTACTAACCGCTTTTGTTCCTCCGTTCAGAAGATTTATGTTTCACATCCTTGTAGGCAGACAATTAATCAAACAACAAAAAAAAGCAGAAGAAGCTTTTCGTAAAACTCACGCAAACAATAATCGCGTTCATGTTGAGCACAACACTCACAACACGGGCAGTTCCCGCTTCAAAGGCGGAGAATACGTAGATTATGAGGAAATTAAAGATTAGCAGCGTTTCTGTCAATTCCCTATTATTTTCAGTCAAAGTTCGCTTTTTTGCCTGAATGCCCTAAATTTGTCCCCACTTTCGAATCTGTGGGATGAGTAAACAAAAGCAAATAACGATCAGTACACTAAGCCTGGAATTAATTACACCGGATATATCTGATAACCGTCCGGTCTATATTACCGGGAATTTCTGTAAATGGCTGCCCGATCTGGAAGAATACCGTATGACGGAAACCTCCCCGGGTAAATATATTTTCCATTTTCCAAAGCATCTGGAACTCCCTGACACGGTGGAATACAAATATACCCGCGGGGGATGGGATCAGACTGAACTGGGAGAATACGGACAAAGCGTACCTAACCGTATTGCAGAAGCCAAAAGAAAATGGATTGTGGATACAGTCCCCTACTGGCAGGAAAAAAAAGCAAAAAATGATTTCAGGCCGCTGATTGAAAATATCGCCGATCAGCTCAATTTCGAACAGCTCATCAAGCCCCGCCGGATCCAGATCCTGTTGCCTTACAATTACTATTCGGATCCGGTGAGGCGGTATCCGGTGCTGTATCTGACAGACGGACAAAACCTGACAGGCAGCGGTTCTGCCTATGGCAACTGGGAAATTGACAAGCAAATGGCCCGGCTTTCCAAAGATCATGATCATCAGATCATCATTGTAGCTATTGATCATGGTGATGAAGAGCGGATTCAGGAGCTTTCACCCTACAATCACGCTATGTTCGGTGAAGGGAAAGGCAAAGACTTCCTGCGCTTTCTGACGCGTACACTCAAGCCTTTTATAGACCAGAAATACCGGACTCACCGTAACCGTCTGCAAAATGGTGTGGGGGGCAGTTCAATGGGGGGATTATTTGCGCTATATGCCAGTCTGATGCACCCCGAGCTTTTTGGCAAATCATTGAT
>JBEBXQ010000111.1:0-16486 GCA_040391535.1 Telluribacter sp.
TTCTTGAAGCGCTGAATTCAGCAAGTTTCGGGTTTTAATGCGTACATTTCCTGTCTATTTTTGTTTTGTATAAGAAGCAAAACCATGGAAACACAGGAGAAATTAAATTATAACCGGATCGCCAATGCCATCGGGTATGTACGTCAAAACTTCAGATCGCAACCGCGACTGGAAGAAATAGCGGGCTTTGTGAATATGAGTCCGTTCCATTTTCAGCGGATGTTTCATGAATGGGCGGGAGTGACTCCCAAGCAGTTTTTGCAATATCTGAGCGTGGAATATGCTAAAAAAATACTCGATAACCCCGGCCGGACCCTTTTTGACGCCACCTGCCAAACCGGGCTGTCCGGTACGGGAAGGCTGCATGATCTGTTTGTTAAAGTAGAAGGCATGACACCCGGCGAATACAAAAACGGCGGGCAGTCACTGACCATCAGTTACTCTTTCGCTGACAGTCCGTTCGGAAGATTACTGATTGCTTCCACCGGTAAAGGGATCTGTTATCTCGCCTTCGCTGAAAATGATGAGGAAACGGAACTCGGTATGCTCAAAACCCGGTTTCCCAATGCCACTTATTTACCGAATCCTTCTCCAGTACAGAATCACGTACTGTCGGTTTTTAATCAGGAGCAGCAGGATTTACAAACGATTAAACTTCACCTGAAAGGAACCGATTTCCAGATTAAAGTGTGGGAAGCATTACTGAAAATTCCTGTGGGCGGACTGACCACCTATGGTGAACTAGCCAGAGAGGCAGGATATGAAAAAGCCTCCAGGGCTGTCGGCACGGCCATTGGCAGTAATCCGGTTGCGTTTCTGATCCCTTGTCACAGGGTTATCCGTTCGACGGGCATCATCGGAGATTATCGCTGGGGAAGCATCCGGAAGTCGGCACTGATCGGCTGGGAAGCTGCACAAACAAGTGTTGGGGCTGAGTGAATTATTGCGCGGAACTTTATTCCCTCAGACCCAACTTTATTTCATAGCATCATTATTCCAATCCTGAAAACGGCAGGATTGGAATAATATACAATAAGAAACCCTTACCCGGTCTCGACTATTTTCGTTTCAATGTTCCTGATAATTTCATTACATTGGGCACATGCAAGTCCTTGTTTCTGGGCATACCACCGGCATTCAGACCGGATGGGGCAATGTTGCAATCCTGAACTTTCTTCATTGCCTACCAACTCCACAATGGTATTAATCAGGCCGCATTGACTACCCGAAGTATCCCAATGATTACAACCCGATCTGGCACAGTTGCCGGCAAACCGGAACCGGCTTCCCGGATTTCTTCCTTTGGCGGCTTCTTCTGCAAAGGTTTCATTAATCACCACTGTATTTTCCAGATAGTTAATAAAACCTTCTGCGTTCACAACCCCGAATAAACGTGCTCCCGGTCTGGCCGCATAACTGGGACAAAGGCTGTCATTTTTTAAGTTTTTCATAACGTTGAGCGGTTATCCGTCCGCATGGTCTTACCGGGGTGTTACAGGACCACCCGGGGGAAAATCAGGAAAACCTTCTACCCAGAATCCCGCCAGTTGCCCGGCTTTCCATAGTTCCTCCCATTTATTTTTTCCGGTAAACCTTTTCCCTATTTTAAAATCCACGTCATGATCAACAGATGCCAGCTCTCTGAATACAAGGTCATGTATTCCCTGTTCAATTCTCTTTTTTTGCTCTTTGGAAAGATCCAATCCTTCCAGTGATACCACAAAGAGCGATTCTTTTTTTGCCATAACCATTGAGATTAATATTTGAAAAATAAACTGTCCGTTATTCTCGATTTTCGTTTATCAACAAGCGGTTTTTTACAAAAACAGATGATCAGAAGAGGAGCGTAAAATCTCCTGACACTACATATAACCATCTGAAAATTAGTAAATAAACAGCACTTCACCTGATTCCAGACGACATACTTATTTAACGGTACCACCTGGTAACGTCCGTTATTGTAAAATGGATTCTCTGTTAAAAATGCTTACTTTTTATTGCTGAAAATTTTCCTGAAGATGGAAGATTTCGGTGGCCAGCAGGCTATAGGATTAGCCGGGCCCTTTTTACCCAGGCCAAAAGAGACGCCCCCATATAGGGTAAACGATTTGGGTTTTCCGATATTGAGTAAAGCTGTCAGATGATCCGTACCCACCCATAACGGCCCTACCCGCCCTGCAAGTCCCACGCCTACAGACCGGTAATTATTCAGGACAGATATCGGAACAGAAAGCTCATACCACCGATGCTCATAACGTGGTGTAACAGCGAGCATACTGCCGGTGTGCATATTATTGAACTTATTTCTGGATTTAAGGTCCTGTACCCAGAGCACATTTACAAATGTGTTAAATTTCAGCCGGTAATCTACACTTGCCTGCAATGCCATCGGCAGGGAAACATTATAATTCTTTTCTCCTTTCGCCAGTGCATTACTGAAGGAGCTTTCCACCGAATTAAAGAAATTATCGATCCCTTTCAGTTCGCTGTATTCATCATATGTGAGCACATCACGCCCGTTACGGATCGAATAGGTAGAAACATAGAACTGATTCTGAAATTTTACCCGGCCAAAATCTGTAAGCGAAACAGCAACCCGGTAAAGATATTTGTTCTGAGAAGCATCTGACGTACTTTGTCCGTTTGCACGGTAACGGTACTTATGGGCATCAGGACGGTATTCATAAACTACCCCTACATCCATTCCCCACCCTCCTCCGGGTGCATCCTTGCCAAATAACCAGCCCGGACTCGGTTTGAAATCCCTGAAAGCCTCATCCGTCACAAAGCCATAATCAGCATCCAGGTTTTCTGCATCAATCAGATAACGCTGATGCTCCCAGACCGGGTCTGTAGTGATCAGGTAGTCGGACGAATGGATATTGATATAACCACTGTAAAGTCCTACGAGTCGCTTGAAAGTAACGCCAACTTTCCAGAATTCGGTATCGTTATCGACAATCACGCCGCCTAATGTCAGCCCAATTTCTCCCAGTCCATTGACCAGTGTTTTTCCGGACTGACCTGTAAAAGCCACATCGTGCAGTTCCTTTTCATTGCGGGCCCCGCTACGGATCAGCCTGGCTAACGGCTCTGTTGTATGATCAATCACCAGGTTATACCTGGCTCTGGAAGTAACGGCAACTCCTGCACGCCCACCCAAAAGAGAAACCATAAGAGACGGTAAACGGGTATCGCCTTCTGCATTAAGGTATTTGAGATTACCGTTTAACCGCTCCACAAGATGATTTCTGTCCAGGGGCAGCTTCCCTTCTGCATTACGGTGCCTGTCGGCGACGGTTCCGGTGATCAGCCCTAAAAAAGAATAGGGAAAATCATATCTGACATGATTATTCCCTACTCCTAAATTTGTTGAAGCAATATTGGCAAAAACCGAATAGCGGGTATCTGACACAAAGGCCGGATTATGGTACAGCGTGTGAGTTCCCGCATAATTCCCCATGGCCGCTCCCGGCATATGCTGAGCTTTCAGCCCGTAAGCAGTTAATAAAAACAATATACAAACGGGCCATTTCATAAATCAGACTACTCGGGGTTATTGCAGTGCATACGCTACCACACTATTTTTAGCAAAGGTAGGAATGTATACGATTTTCTTTTCAGGATCGTACCCAATATCTGCAGAATTTATTTTCTGGTCCTTGGTATTCAGCAATTCCTGAACATCCCCGCTTTCTTTTACATAATAGACAGCACCTACCCACGAAGATACAATGTATTCTCCGGCAGCAACCTGCTCGATGCCGTCTGTGCTGCTTTCCATACCTTCGGCCAGTTTAGTCAGGCTTTTGGCAGCATCCAGCTTGTACAGATTTCCGTTATCCAGTATCATCAGATGGTCACCTACGGCCAGCAAACCATTAGGTCTTTCCGGGCTTTCAAAGTATTCTTCCACTTTACCATCTTTCAGACGGAAAATCTTCTTAGTACTTGAATCAGAAATATACACCACACCATTCTTATCAACGGTCACATCATTCAGGAATGCGGAACCTTCTGCGGGTAGTTTCTCCAGTACTTTTCCGGTAGCAATATCCACCACCACTACATCCGTTATATCAGCGATATAAAGTTTGTTTTCATATTTACCTAAGCC
The DNA here is from genome assembly GCA_040391535.1 of Telluribacter sp. Taxonomy (GTDB): domain Bacteria; phylum Bacteroidota; class Bacteroidia; order Cytophagales; family Spirosomataceae; genus JBEBXQ01. Next base: position 4,118 of record JBEBXQ010000111.1, read on the forward strand.
TTTAGGAGCGTTCAGACCGGTTATCCAGTCAGCATCGACAATAGCGCCATCCAGACCAACCTTGGCGATCCCCCCTTTACCATCAGCTTCAGACGGACCTCCATCTATCTGGGAAACGTACAAAACTCCGGCAGCTCCGTCAAAATAAACGGACTCAGGAACCTTCAGTGTTGAATCACTCTCCCACAGCTGTGACAAGGCCACGGCAGTGTCCTCAACCGTTTCGGTGGTTTCCGAATTTTCGCCGGACGAGCCACAGGAAGCAACCGCCAGCATAGCTACAAATGCACTTACAGGTAATAAGATTTTCTTTTTCATTTTATTATGGTTACAGGTTATATTAGATTTAATTCGCGGCCAATCCGGTTTACCTTGTTTTTGAGGTTTACAAGTGTGTTATCAAATTCCGTTTTATCTGTCAGTTCTCCTCTTACGCCAACATAAAATTTGATTTTAGGTTCTGTACCGGAAGGTCTGCAGGTAAACTTACTACCGTCGGCTGTAAAAAACTGAAGCACATTGGATGATTCAATTCCCAACTCGCCGGAAGGGATATCAACCGTTACTCCTTTTGTAAAATCGGTGGACTTCAACTGCTTGTAATCATCCATTCTGATGACTTCTGAACCTGCCAGCTGCTTAGGCGGATTAGCTCTGAAATCAGCCATCATCTGCTGAATCTCCTCGGCTCCGGTTTTACCTTTTTTCGTTACAGAAATTAACCCTTCATAATAAAAACCGTACCGGTTGTAAATTTCGACAAGCAGATCAAACAGACTAAGCCCGCGGTCTTTCGCATAAGCTGTCAGCTCAGCGATCATCGCACAGGAAGCGATGGCATCTTTATCTCTGACGGCATCACCGATCAGATAGCCGTAACTTTCTTCTCCGCCCCCAATAAACTGCTCCAGTCCCTCTTTTTCCCTGATGACCTGCGCTATGTATTTAAAACCTGTGAGAGTGTTGTAACATTTGACATTGAAGTCATCTGCCATCGCGTCAATCAGGTCGGTAGTTACGATCGTTTTGGCAACGAATTGTTTGCCGTCCAGTTTCCCGGCATCCTTCCATGCATTCAGCAGATAGTAAATCAGCAGACTGGCCGTCTGGTTTCCATTCAGCAACTGAATAGTGCCGTCAAGATTTTTGGCTGCTATACCTACCCTGTCGGCATCCGGGTCCGTGCCCATTACCAGATCAGCGTCAATTTCCTCCGCTTTTTTTACGGCCATTGTCATGGCCTCGCTTTCCTCCGGATTGGGATAAACCACTGTGGGGAAATTTCCATTACCGGCAGGTTCAGCCTGTTCTTCAATGACCGTCACATTCCGGAAGCCCATTCTGTTCAATAGCTTCGGAACCAGTGTCACTCCTGTGCCGTGAAGGGGTGTATATACTATTTTCAGATCTTTCTGACGTACTATGGCCTCTTTTGAAATCGACAGCGACAGAATATGGTTCAGGTATTTTTCATCAATTTCAGCTCCGATTTTATGAATCCTGGATGGCACACCCTCAAAACGAATACTGTCAACCGAAGTAATGGCATTGACCTCCTCAATAATATTTTTATCATGCGGGGCCACCACCTGCGAACCGTCTACCCAATAAGCTTTGTAGCCGTTATACTCTTTAGGATTATGAGAGGCAGTAACCACCACACCGCTATGACAGCCCAGTTCGCGAATGGCAAACGACAGTTCGGGTGTAGGACGAAGTGCCTCAAAAAGATATACAGTAAAACCGTTTGCTGAAAAAATATCAGCTATAATGGACGAAAATTCATCTGATTTTATGCGACTGTCATAAGCAATTGCTACCTTAATTTCTTCGCCTGCGAAGTTCTTATTAAGATAATTAGCCAGCCCCTGTGTGGCAGCTCCAACGGTATAACGGTTCATTCTGTTGGACCCAATCCCGATCAACCCTCTTAATCCGCCTGTACCAAACTCCAGTTCTTTATAAAAAGCATCGGTAAGCTCAGTTGATTTTCCTTCATCGATTAATTGCTGAATCTGCTGCTTGGTATCGTTATCATAATTACCGCTTAACCATGCATTTACCTTTTCATTAACATTTGCTTCGAGTTGTACAGACATAATCTATTTCAGTGTTAGGATATAATAATATTGTTATAATTGCTCAAAGTTTATCAAATTTCTATCAGAAAAAACCGGTCAGTCAGCAAGTTCTGAAATGTTTTCCGGTTTTTCCATTTGCTCGCTTCTCACTTTTGCCGATTCCAGGATCAGTTCAGCAACCAGGCCGGTCCAGCCCAGCTGGTGGTTGGCACCACAACCGCGGCCGTTATCACCGTCGAAATATTCATAGAAAAGAATATGATCCCGGAAGTTATCGTCATTCTGCTGTTTTTCACATTGCCCGAAAACCGCACGTCTTCCGTTCTGATCTTTGGTAAAAATACTGATGAGCCTGTCGGCGATCTGAATAGCCACGTCTTTAATGGAAACCATGTTGCCTGAGTTCGTCGGGTATTCCACCGAAAATTCGTCACCATAATACTGATGAAATTTAAAGAGCGAATCAACGATCAGGTAGTTCAACGGAAACCAGATGGGGCCTCTCCAGTTGGAATTTCCACCCATTATATCCGTTGTAGCTTCGGCAGGTACATAGTCTACCGTGAGTACTTCCCCATTGATATAAAACTTGTACGGGTTTTTCTCGTGATATTTAGAAAGTGCCCTTACACCATAATCGGAAAGGAATTCGCTTTCGTCAAGCATCCGCTTCATGATCATTTTCATGCGGTGCCCCCTCAGAATGGACAACAATTGCTTTTGGTCCTTGCCCGAATCCGACCAGCGTGATACAAGGCGGGCCAGGTCAGGCCGGTTTTCCAGAATCCACTCCACTCTTTTCTTAAATACCGGTAGATTATCCAGCATCACAGGATCGAGGACTTCCACAGCAAAAAGAGGGATAAGCCCCACAATCGAACGGACTTTCAGTAAAATACTCTGACTATTGGGAATATGAATTACATCATAATAGAACTGATCTTCTTCATCCCACAGATTAATCGACTCCTCTTTTCCCCCCATGGCCTCCATGGCACCGGCAATGAACAGGAAATGCTCAAAAAACTTGGAGGCCATGTCCTGATACACCGGTTGTTTCAGCGAAATTTCTACTGCAATACGCAGCATATTGAGCGAATACATGGCCATCCAGCCGGTAGCATCTGCCTGCTCAAGCTTCCCGCCAAAGGGCATAGGCGCCGACCGGTCAAATACACCGATATTATCCAGCCCCAGGAATCCTCCGCTGAAGATATTATTACCTGTATCGTCTTTCTGGTTAACCCACCAGGTAAAATTCAGTAAAAGCTTATGGAATATTTTTTCCAGAAATTCAATATCACCGTGTCCGTTATTATAGGCTTTGTCTATCTCGTAGACTTTCAGGGTGGCCCATGCGTGCACGGGCGGATTTACATCTGAAAAATTCCACTCATAAGCCGGGATCTGCCCGTTGGGGTGCATATAATATTCCCTGAGCAGTATTTCAAGTTGTCTTTTGGCAAAGACCGGATCGAGCCTCGCCAGTGGAATACAATGAAAGGCCAGATCCCATGCTGCGAACCATGGATATTCCCACTTATCGGGCATAGAAACCAGATTGGCAGCGTAAAAATGCCGCCATCCCGAGTTTCGTCCCCATTTTCTGTTACGGGAAGGGGCAGGCTGAGCCGGATCACCTTTCATCCATTCGTGCACATTGTAATAATAAAACTGCTTGTTCCAGAGCATTCCGGCATAAGCCTGCCGCTGGATTTTACGTTCATCTTTATTGTTGACATCTTTCTGAATATCATCATAAAATTCATCAGCCTCACGCTGACGCTTGGCCATATTATCTTCAAATCCTCCGAAAGGCTCTGAAATCGTATAGTTAGCCAGACGGAGCCTGACGGTCACCTGTCCTCCTGCCGGAACCACCCTTTTATACACTCCGGCACCTTTAGTACCGATCTGATTCGGGTTAACAGTCGTTTCAGTGCCATTACTGACAATGTAATCATTGATACCGTCTTTGGGATAAGGCGTAGTGGAAGGGATCCCGTAAATCCGGTTCATGTTGGATTCATTCTCACAAAAAACCAGCTCGTCAGCCTCTTCAAAATAAAGGTTGAACTTCCCATGCTTTCGATGGCTCATCTCAATAAGACGCTTTGAGATGCCATTCATCATCGGTTTGTAATTGTAATTTTCGTATCCCCACGACCATGTATTCCGGAACCACGCGGTGGGCAATATGGTAATGGGAGCATCTGCAGCACCACGGTTATGGACTGTGACTTTCATTAGAATGTCTTCCTGATCTGCCTTGGCATATTCGATAACGATATCAAAGTATTCATCATTATCAAAAACACCGGTATCCATAATTTCATATTCAGGATCTTCCTTTCTGAGCCGGGCGCTTTCATTCCGGATTTTATCATAGGGAAAAGTCTGCTGAGGATACTTATACAGCATTTTCATATACGAATGTGTAGGTGTACTATCCAGATAGTAGTACATCTCCTTCACATCTTCTCCATGGTTTGACTCCCGGTTGGTGAGTCCGAACATCCGCTCTTTCAGAAATTTATCTTTGTGATTCCAGAAAGCAAATGAAAGGCAGATGTGCTGTTTGTTGTCAGATATTCCTCCGATACCCTCTTCGCCCCATCTGTAGGCCTTGGAACGTGCTACTTCATGGGAAGCATACTGCCACGCGTCCCCATTCTCACTATAATCTTCCCGAACGGTACCCCACTGCCTTTCCGACAAATACGGTCCCCATTTTTTCCAGCCTTTATTTTCTTTCTGCAAAGAAAGCCTGACAACTTCTGCGCTCTTAGACATATAGCTATGTATTAAATACTCTCCGTTACTTTATTTTTATTATTTCTCCGAAAATCGTCAGGTCAGTTATTTTCCGGGCTGACAGGTCTGTCCGGCCTCCGAAAAACTGCGTTAAAGCAAACGCTCTGGCCGAGGTTTCCGTCAGTAATTCATTTCTTTCCTCGTCTAATCCTTCCAGCACCTGCTCCATTTCGTCCCTGATCAGTAAAGGAAGTGGTAATATATATAAATCATTGCCTCTTTTCAAAATTGCTTCTGTGTTACTGTGTCCCCGGGAGGTTTCCTGAACATATCGTTGCTTAGCTGCCGCGAATGAGTTCTGATCTGCGTCAAAAAGGATTCCTTTGGCTACAATTTGCCGGTCCCTGCTTTCCGATATCCGGTTATCCAGCAGATCCAGCAGCTGCCGGAAAGTGACTGTATTTTTACTCGTTCTGATTCGTTCTGCTATGGAATTCCTTATAAAATATGTTAAAGACTGGGTTACATTCAGCCCTATTTCTGCCATTTGTTTAAAAATGAGTGATGCCGGTGACATACCGGGAATCGTATTGGGGTCATGCAGTAAAATATCCGATGAGGCCGTCAGAAAACCGTCGATCCTGGTACAGACCCCAAGACCCAGCCCGGCAAATGCCTGCCCTATATACTCCTGGATCCGCCGGTTATTTTCAAGGGTTGTCCTTACCGGAATACTTTTTCTTGTGGTACCCGGCTTATACTTCGCATCAAAATCAAAAACGTCTACCATTTTAATGATTTCAGTGGGCGGTAACACCAGCACATCACCGTTCAGATCCTGAATGCATCCGCATGAAAACTCCTGCCCTTCAATAAATTCTTCAAGCAACAATTCATTTTCAGTATTGGCACTCAGAAGAAGAGCCGATCCATTATTTATTTCGGCCAGCTGATTAAGCTGACTTTCAAGGGCTACCGGATGAAAATAAATTTGTCCATCAAGATATAACGGAAAGCCGATCCCTTTATCCAGATCAGCCAGCTGCTGTAATTTAGTATGCTTCTCTTCAGGGGAAAGTTTTTTCCAGTCCTTCAGATCAATACTATGCTGAAAAAAGCACTGATTGATTCCCTGTTCAAAGAGCTGTTCACTATCTTCTTTAACAATAGCCACTCCGATAGACGATCCCTGATGCGGGGCTTTAATAACCACCGGTAAGCCCAGCTGTGCTTTCACTTCTGCGAATGTATCCGACAATGATCTTTGCTGCCATTGACGATACGATATAGTGATGGTTTTCTTTTGCTGTCCGTTGATACGGGCAATCATTTTATTCTGAAGAATTTTATCAATACCCAGCGAAGAACCCATAATTCCCGGACCGCTGTAAGGAATTTTATACCATTCCAGCAATCCCTGTATAGCCCCATCCTCACAGTCGGGACCATGCATTGCCAGTAATGCGAAATCAATATAATCAGACAGATCACACGGCTGTATCCATTCTCCGGTTTCCGGAGGTACAGGAAGACGGGCCAGGTCAGGATATGACTCAATATATAAATCATACGCTTTGTCTTTTTCCGCGTGGGAAGGATAAAACTGCCGGATCCCGGAGGCGTACATATGTTCTTCACGCAGTTTTATAAACCTGCCGAAACTGTCTACAAAAACCGGTATGGGCTGGAATAGTGATTTATCAAGATACTCAAAAGCTGTTTTTCCGCCTGCAAATGAAATTTCACGTTCTCTGCTCGGACCACCGAAAATAATACCGATACGCATCAGACTGCTATAAAATAAGTGTTAAAAAATGGGCATTCTGCAGATCTGAATACCTCAGAAGCCCTGTTTCCCGACCTGCAATTTAGGGAAATGAAAACAGAAACACATCAGACTTTCTGCCTATTATTTCAGTGTAGTTTAAAAGAAAAACGGGCAGCAGGTAAAATTTCCGTTATACCTGCTGCCCGCTAAGGCTATTATATTGTGCAAATTATCAATTCATCAAAGAAGGGACATTTATCGCCTGAACTTTATGTATCGCCGGCACTGCTTTTCTGATGGCTTCTTCCAGCCCCGCACGGAACGTCATCGCATTCATCGGACAGGATTGGCATGAGCCTTCCAATTCAAGCTTTACAACCATATCATCTGTGAGTTCCACAAATTTCACATTGCCCATGTCAGCTTCAAGATAAGGACGAACTGAATCCAAAGCGCCCTCAATCAATAAAATGGTATTTACTTTTTCTTCCGCAGTCATTAATTTCTTTGTTTTGAAGATTTTTAGCTGATTCTATTCCGCGGGCCTATACTGCCTGAGTCTCCAGGCACCAGGATAAAAACGACTCAAAATCACCCCGCATTTTTATAACCTAAATTAATTCAAAAGTATTCCCTTTTTTGAAAAAAAGAAATACTTTTCTTTTACATCTGCATTTCTACCACTTTGGTCTGCTCCTTTTCTGAATTACGTATGGCGATTTTCTGAGCCAGTGTTTCGGCCACCCCTTTAAAAGCCTTTCCTATAATGGTATGCTCGTCCATCGCTACCGGACGGCCGCTATCGCCACCTTCCCTGACACTCTGCACCAGAGGAATTTGTCCCAGTAAAGGAACATCAAATTTTTCAGCCAGCATTTTACCGCCATCTTTACCGAAAATATAATATTTATTGTCAGGCAGCTCTTCAGGCGTAAAATACGCCATGTTCTCTACCACTCCCAGCACAGGTACGTTAATCTGAGGCTGTCTGAACATGGACACCCCTCTGATGGCATCGGCCAGTGCGACTTTTTGTGGTGTGGTAACAATTACCGCACCGGTAATAGGTACGGTTTGTACCAGTGTAATATGAATATCTCCTGTTCCGGGAGGAAGATCAATCAGCAGATAATCCAGATCGCCCCAGTCAGTATCACCAAAAAACTGACGGATTGCCTGACTGGCCATAGGTCCACGCCAAACCACCGCGCTGTCGGGTGGGGTCATAAAACCAATGGATATCAGCTTTATGCCATACTGCCGGATCGGGTTAATATAATTCTTACCGTCTTTCGGAGTTATGGTCGGCTGCAGATCCTCCGCTCCAAACATAACCGGGATCGAAGGCCCTGAAATATCAGCATCAACAATGCCTACTTTGGCTCCTGAACGATGAAGCGCCATAGCCAGATTGGCCGTAACGGTAGATTTTCCTACACCGCCTTTACCGGAAGCAATGGCTATCACGTTTTTCACACCGGGGATCAACGGACCATGCTGAGCGGCAGTTACCTGCGACGTCATATTGATTTTCACCTCAATATCGGGCGAAACCAGGTTATGAATGGCATCCAGACAATCTTTCCGGATCATCTCTTTCAATGGACAGGCCGGTGTGGTAAGCACTACTGTAAAACTGATCTGGTCTACTCCGACTTCCACGTCGCGTACCATTCCCAGTGTTACAAGATCTTTTTTCAGATCAGGATCCTGGACGGTTGATAAAGCCCTGATGACTTTTTCCTTATTTACTGTAAATTCTCCCATTACTGAGTTATTAGGGTACTATCACCCGCTAATTATGCTTAAAACAGGTTAACAATTGATGTGCTGTAAAGGATAACACACATTCTGTCTATTGAGTTTGAGAAAGTCCCGGAAAGTTATTAATCATCGCTTCCACCTCCCGCAATTCATCTGAAACTTCAATTTTTTCTTCCAATCTGATCAGTTTATCCTTTAGTGACAATAACATTCTCCGGTGGCTCTCTGTATTGTCATGAAGGGGTTTATGGTCGATCATTTTCTTTACCTGTTTCCAGGCTTCCAGCGTTTTGAGTGTATCATGTGCAAAATAAGACTGACTGAACACGGAGAAAATATGATCTTCGGCCCAGCCGTTGGGATGAATCAGATCGGCATCATAAAAGCGGTAATCCCTTAAATCGTCAATCATGATTTCGTAAGCAGGGAAATAACGTGTATCGGGTACTTCCTGTGCCAGCTGATGACAGGCAACTCTGAGGACCGATTTACTGAGCTGATTGCCCGGTAAGGTTTCCTTCGTGTGCCTGACGGGGCTTACGGTCAGTAATACCCTGATGGCAGGATTCAGCATTTTAACATAGGTAAGCACCTCTTTCATACAGGCAACCACCGAGTCTGCCGACATCAGTTCTTTTGTAAATGCCGAACCCGGTACCTTATGACAATTGGCAACGATTTCGCCGCTGGCCTTTAACCGGTGTACAAAAGCAGTCCCGAACGTCAATACCAGTAAATTAGCTTCTTTCAGCGATTTTCTGACCACGTTCCCCAGTTTTCTGATACGTGCGTCTATTTCGCCGCTGGTTCTGCCCCAGATAGAAGAGTGCAGATCATGGTGCAGCCATACCCCTTCTTCAGGATTAAGGAAATGCCTCATGGCAGGCAGTTCATTCAAAAGGGAAAGCCGTAATAGTTTCGCTATGGAGGAAGGGTTAAATAATGTTCCGAACGGATTGGTAAGGACATCAAATTTAAAATCAGACAATTGACGACCCAGCACCTCCGCAAAACAAGAACCCAGGGTGATCACTTTCCAGTCATGGGATATATTCCAGCCTGAAAATTCAGGTTCATAAGCGGTTCTTAAAACAACCTCATTCATATTTGTGCGGTAAAACGATAACAGTTCAAAGCAAGTCTTAAAAAATCTTTGCCAAACGAAATACAAAACTAAGCATGATTCGGGTATTATCCAGTTATTTAGCATCCCCTTTGCATAATTCTCCGTTTTGCGTGTTTTGAAATTACACCTGCCCGAACTAACTTGCAGCATGGAACAGTTCGTCGTATCGGCACGGAAATACCGTCCGGTCACCTTTGATTCGGTGGTTGGGCAGACACATATTACCACAACGCTGAAGAATGCTATCAGAACCAATCATCTGGCGCAGGCATTTCTTTTTTGTGGTCCGCGTGGTGTGGGGAAAACCACCTGCGCAAGAATAATGGCCAAAACCATCAACTGTCAGCAGCTGGGTGATACTATTGAGCCCTGTGGTGAATGTGAATCATGTGTCAGTTTCCAGAACAACGCATCCTTTAATATACATGAACTGGATGCCGCTTCCAACAACTCTGTAGAAGACATCAGAAATCTCATCGACCAGGTACGGTACCCACCCCAGACCGGTAAATATAAAATCTATATTATCGATGAGGTTCACATGCTTTCTTCACAGGCATTTAATGCTTTTCTCAAAACGCTGGAAGAACCACCTTCCTATGCCATATTTATTCTGGCAACGACAGAAAAGCACAAGATTCTGCCAACCATTTTATCCCGTTGTCAGATATTCGATTTTAACAGAATTATACCTTCAGATATTACAGAACATCTGGCGCGGATTGCCGGGCAGGAAAACATAGGCTATGAACCGGAGGCACTGGAGCTCATTGCCCAGAAAGCTGATGGCGGCCTGCGTGACGCTCTTTCCATGTTTGACCTCAATGTCACCTATTCATCAGATCATTTTCTGAAATATGCAGATGTACTGGAGAATCTGCATGTGCTCGATTATGATTATTATTTTAAAATAACCGATGCGCTGGTCAGCGGTAAAGTAGCACAGACGCTTGTGTTATTTGACGAAATTATCCGTAAAGGATTTGATGGCCATCTTTTTATCATCGGACTACTTGAGCATTTCCGGAATTTACTGGTGTGTAAAGATCAGGTAACGATTCCTCTGCTGGAAGTATCAGAGAGCGCCAAAGGGAAATACAGCCAGCAGGCAGATGCGGTACCTATGGGATTCCTGCTTTCCGCATTAAGCATCGGCAATCAGTGTGATATCAATTACAAAACGGCCAAGAATCAGCGGCTGCATGTAGAGATTACCCTGATCAAAATGTCCAAATTGCAGGAGGTTCTTCATTTGGGTTCGTTATCCGATGCGGATGAAACTACTGTAAAAAAAAAAACTGAATCCCTGAACGAAGTGCAACCGGTCCCGGTCAGGCACACGACTCCACCTGCAGCAGCTGAACCGCTGCCGGTGGCAGATGCCCCGTCTGTTCCCCCTGTAAAAATGCAGAGTTCCCGTTTGAGAAGCACTGTAAATCTGGGAAAGGCCACGCAGTCTGCACAGGAGGCCGTATCAGCGCAACCAACTGTCCCGCGACTGGCCAACCATCCAAAACAAACTTTAACACAGGAAAACCTTATTCTTGAATGGAACCGGTTTAAAGAAAACCGGATCAGGCAGTTTAACAAATCTTCGGAAGAAGTAACGATGAGCCGCGACATCAGGCTGGCGGGCAACATTATTCACCTCAACCTGGATAATGACCTGCAAAAACAGACACTGGAAGAGCTGAAGGTCGATCTTCTTACGTATCTGCGGAGTGTTTTTTCTACACCTTCCCTACAAATTGAAGCACAGGTTTTTCAGGATGATTCGGTAAGAAAACCGTATACTCCTTTAGAAAAATTTAACAGCATGGCTGAGAAGAACCCTTATCTCAGGGAACTACAGCAACAGCTAGGGCTCGATGTGGATTTTTGATTCCAACGGAATCGTTTTCAGAATCTGAAACCCTTCCTCCCAATCCGCCAGCCCCGACAACGCATTGATATGGCCTCTGTCGCCCACGTTAACAAATTCGCTTCCCCATGCGCGGGCAAAATTTTCAGACCGGGAAATAGAAGCATACATATCATTGGTGCTGGCCACCAGTACCGACCTGAAAGGAAGCCTCTCTGTCGGAATAGGTGTAAAGCCCTTCACAAAGGTCAGTCTTTTTGACAAAGCAGCATCAGCTGGCGCCACCAGCATGGCTCCGGCCACGAGCGGAGACTTATATTCTGCTGCCCAGTGGACTACTGTAAGACAGCCTAAACTATGCGCGACCAATACCACAGGTTTCTCCAGTTTTTCAATATATTCCTGCAACCTGTTCACCCAAATATCCTTTTCGGGCCAGTCCCAGTTATCCTGCACTACCCTTTTAAATTTACCTGCATATCTGTTTTCCCAGATACTCTGCCAGTGATTAATCCCCGATCCGGCTAAACCAGGCACTATAAGATACTGAAAATTTGAAACCATTATTTAGACATTATTACTCTATAAATCCGATAGACAAAATAAAGTTACAGATATTTAAAATACAAGTTAAAAATTGAAATCTTATTTTAAAAAACAGATACAATCTAATATACATCTGAACGACAACCTTTTAACACGGCCTAAAACTTCAGTGAATTACAGGTTTGGCTGCTTAATATATACATTTCCGGTAAAATACCGCTACTTTGTAGCCAATAATAAAAACTCAATGTCTCATTTTTAATTTCACTTCTATGGCATTTATCCATCATGTGTATTTCTGGCTGAAAAACCCCGATAACAAGGAAGAACAGGAAGCACTTATTGCAGGATTAAAAAAACTGGCTCCTGTTGAAAGCCTCCGATTTTCACAAATAGGTATACCGGCACCTACTGACCGCCCCGTGATTGACCGCACCTATCACGCCTCTCTGTTATGTGTATTCGATGA
>JBEBXQ010000112.1:0-16361 GCA_040391535.1 Telluribacter sp.
TGATCACCACGGCCACCAGAAATACAGGGATATATAGGTCAGATAGAGCATATTTACGCTCAAAGTACTTGTAAACTCCCTTGTACAAAAGCCAATGGTAAATACCATAAGAATAGGTACCCAGAAAGGTCAGTAATCTGAATGATAAAAACCGGTTGGCGAGGGTTCCTGTCTTTTTAGTATCGAAAATGAAGGCAATAACACTGGCGAATAAAAGCGCAAATAATGTATAGCCGATTCTGATAAACCAGGGGTTCCGGAAACTCAGATCGGGAGAATAAAAGGAAATGATTAATAAGAAGGTCAGTGTAATGAGAAAGACAGGCATGACGGTCTTATTCAATAATTGATTATATCTCCGTATTAAGATCGCAAGCATAGACCCGATAGCCAGAGCATCCAGCCTGGCTAGTGTGAATACATAGCTGAAATCGCTGTCCGCGTTGTAGTTTCTGGTTATGATTGCCATTCCAATCAATACCAGACATACGACGAGTACTTTGGTGGTTTTCAGATAAAAAACTATAAATGGCCAGAACAGATAAAACTGTTCTTCAATGGCTAAAGACCAGAAATGATTGAGCAGATCTGTGACACCCCAACCATTGAAAGAGAAGAACAGATTCTGAGTAAATGTCAGATAAAAAATACTGCTATCCAGATGCCTGGCATCAAATACCGGATTGACCTTGCTGATCCAGGGAATGGTTAAGGTTAAAAAAATCAACAGAAGCGTCAGGTAGTATAATGGGAAAATCCTTAGCATTCTTTTGATATAAAAAGAAATAAAGTAGCTGCTGTTTTCTTTTGTATCTACCAGTATTCCGGTAATCAGGAATCCGGAAAGAACAAAAAATAAATCTACTCCTACCCATCCCAATTGAGTAATGAAATTGAATGGATAAATATTGATTTTCTCAAAGCAATGAAAAAAGAGTACTAATAGTATGGCACATCCTCTTACTCCATCTAAAGGGGGAAGATGCCCTTTTCTATACTTTATGTCCATTTATTCTAATACTGATAAACATTCATCACAGAAATCCGGAAAAACATATTACTCCGAGCAGGCCCCATCGTATTTTATTAACGCTTAAAGGTATAAAAAAGCTTAGAATAGTAATGTCTTTCCAGTCTAGATGAGTTTTTATTTTTGTATAGAAAAAAATGCCATAACACGAATGTAAAGCTGGTATGTTTCTCTGAATGCTATTGTTTTTTATTATGACCGATCTGACTCACCTCTATAAAATCAATAAGTATGTTCTCGTTTATATTCTCTACTGAAAGTGTTTCAAAGGGGGACGTCGGGAAAAATATTTCTGTCATCACGGTACGCCCATTGTCATAAAACAATTCCACTGATGTTTTATCAAGCAGGATCGTGCCGGTTAGAGACCCGGCTTTTGAGGAGCGGGGAGCGGTGGAGATCCGGTCAGCAAATCTGTCTGAAAAATTATGGTGCCCTGACTGTTTTCGATTGATATGAAAATCGTTGGCTGTTCCGTCGTAACCAAAACGCAGCGTATCACCTGACGCATTTGAAAGCGTGAAAACGAAGCCTTTGTTTTTACTGTCCCCGATACCAAAGCTGATGTGGGTTCTGGTCAGATCAACAGACTTGCTGTTGGTCAGTTCCGTATTTTCTGTAATGGTGATCTTCTCCTTTTTTAACTTTTGTTCAAGATAGTTGTTCAGTTCTTTTACCGGCACAGAACTCAGCACATAGCTGTCGGCATTTTCATGGAGCTTCAGTTCACGTGCAATAGTGCTGGCACTACGCCAGGTTTCTGTCGGAACCTGATTGGCATAGTCCCAGTTTGACATCCATCCGATAAATAACCGTCTGCCATCACTGCCGGGAATATCAGACCAGGTTACTCCGGCATAATTGTCGCGCCCGAAGTCCAGCCAGTAGTCATGTTTTTCAGACAGGTGCCGGTCAAAGCCGGCGTCAGGCGTAAAATGGGTCCCGTCAAAATCACCTACAAAATACTGCGTCCCGGATCCTCCATTAGGCGCACCGGGGTTGATACTCACCAATAGTACCCATTTTGTCTGAGAAGTGCCTTCCACCCGGATCGGAAAGAAATCAGGACATTCCCATACACCGGCATGAGAACCTTTATCAGCACCGAAATCAGAAAGGAATTCCCATTTTTTTAAATCTCCGGAGACATAAAACATCGTTTTGTTCTGAGCGGCCAGTACCATCAGCCATCTTTTCCGCTGGTCATCCCACCTGACTTTCGGGTCTCTGAAATCCCGTATACCCGGATTTTCAATCACCGGGTTCTCTGCATACTTAGTCCAGGTGAGGCCTTCGTCGAGTGAGTAGGCGATACCCTGTGTTTCCACATCTGTTTTTTTATCCGAGGCCTTTTGGGGGTCATGGTTGGTAAAAATGGCAACTACGGGCGTTTTACCATCCTTCCCGAAACCCGACGTGTTATGGTGATCCACCACTGCGCTTCCTGAAAAGATATACCCCAGCGTGTCAGGATAAAGGGCAACAGGTTGTTCCTGCCAGGTAATCATATCTTTACTGATGGCGTGTCCCCAGTGCATGGGCCCCCAGGTATTTCCTCCGGGATGATACTGAAAATACAGATGATAATATCCGTTATGGAAAAACATTCCGTTAGGATCGTTCATCCAGTTTTTCTGAGGTGTAAAATGGAAGTTTGGACGATACAGCATTTCTTCTGATGAATTTGCCACTGTAGGGTCCTGAGTGTTTTCAGACCCGTTCTTTTGGTTACCGGTATTGCAGCCTGTAATCAGAAGCAGGGCTGCCAGGCTGATTAACTGGTTCAGGTTTGTCATTGAATGATACATTTACTTCTGTTTAATCAGGGATCTGCTTAATGTCTCCAGGCTTACCCCTTTGGTTTCAGGCATTACAAATAGTACAAAAAGCAGTTGCAGCACCATCATGAAAGTGAAAAATAAAAATACAAAACCCGGCCCTACGGTAGAAAATAGCAGAGGGATCAGTGACGGGATCAGGGCGGCAAGTATCCAGTGGACTGAACTGCCAAAACTTTGTCCGTAACCCCGCAGATGATTAGGGAAAATCTCAGAAATAAAGACCCAGATCACCGTTCCCTGTCCTATAGCGTGAGCCGCTATAAAAAAGAACAGAAAGAATGCGACTGACATGCCTTCCCAGTTAAAAAAGAAAGCACAGGATACGAGTGAAAGAGACAGGATGTATCCGAAAGAACCTATATATATTAACTGTTTTCTTCCGAGTCTGTCGATGAGGTAAATCCCCAGCAGGGTAAACAGCAGATTTACAGCTCCTATCCCTATACTGCTTAAGAGCGCGGTGCTGGTGCCAAGTCCTGCCTCTTCCAGAATCCTCGGGGCATAATATAAGAAGGCGTTAATGCCCGAAAGCTGATTGAAAAAGGCCATACAAAAAGCAAGAAAGAGCGGGAAACGATATTTTTTCATGAAAATATTTTCACCGGAAACCGTTGTATTATTTTCTGCGTTAATTTCCTCCATCAACTGATCAATATCCTGTCCGGGATTGATTCTTTCCAATACTCTTCGTGCCTCCTCCACTTTGAATTTTGAAAGCAACCACCTCGGACTCTTCGGGATCGTCAATGCTAAAACCGTATAAATAAATGCAGGGATGGCCTCAACCCCCAGCATCCATCTCCAGGCATTTTCTCCGGTATTACTCAGTAAATAATTGGAGAAAAAAGCGATAAGAATACCAAATACGATATTGAACTGATACAAACCAACCATTTTACCACGATCCTTTGCAGGGGCGATTTCAGAAATATAGGCTGGCGCGGCAATGGTAGATGCCCCCACGCCCAAACCGCCGATGAACCTGAAAAAGGCAAAGGATATGGGATCATTGACCACTGCAGACCCGATGGAAGAGACGGTATACAACACCCCGATCCAGATAAGGGTTTTCTTTCTTCCCAGCTTGTTGGTGGGTATGCCCCCGAGTAAGGCACCTGCTACTGTTCCCCACAGCGCCATTCCGATGACTACAATCCCATGGAATATATCTGAAGTGGCCCATAGCGCCTGAAGCTGCTGATCAGCACCTGAAATTACCACGGTATCAAAACCAAACAGAAACCCTGCCAGCGCTGCAATCAGCGACCATGCCCATGTTTTTTTCATATAATCTATTTATAAACTCCACATCTAAAGTATCCAAAAAAAAATTACTTTATTGATGTTGAGCGTGTTTATAATTTTATTAATGGATTGTTGTGCTGGTTAATTGGTTGATAATCAGATTGAAATGGTAGTGCCGGCAAAGATTGAAGCTGTTGGTTTCAGCATTTGTTTTATGGTGAAACCAACATAAAAGCTGACTGTCCAGGGCTTATTCCTGTAAAGGCTTTTTGGAGGGGTAATAAAAATCCCCTCATTTAACAAACGAGGGGATTAAACACAATAATCTAAATTGACCTAATCAAACAAAAAAGAATTCTTCATTATATCAGCGGATGGTGCTCCATCCGCCACCCAGTGCTTTGTACGTATTAATGGCTGCACTTATCTGTTGCATTTTTGTTTCCACGAGATCAAACCGCGCCTCTATGGCATCACGCTGGGTGAAAAGCACTTCGGTATATTCGGCCCGGGCCGATCCGAATAAACGATTCGAAATCGCCACCGATTCTGTCAGAGCATCAACCTCTTTAGACTTCAGGTTGTAGCTTTCTTCGAGGTTATTGATTTTTGAAAGCTGATTGGTGACTTCTATACAGGCATTTAATACCGTTTGCTCGTAATCATAAATGGCCTGAATCTGTTTTGCGTTCGCATTCAGGTAGGTCGCTTTGATAACGTTTTTGTTAACCAAAGGGCCCACCATATCACCTACCAGCGTGGAAAATAAAGACATGGGCATTTTTACGAGATATCCCGGATTGAAAGCCTGTGTCCCGAAACTGGCAGCTAAGCCCAGTGAAGGATAAAAATTAGCCCGTGCTACTTCAATATTAAGCTTTGCTGCTGCCAGTTCCTGCTCCGCACGTTGAATATCCGGTCTGTTCTGCAGTAATTCCTGCGGACTTCCTGATTGAATCTTCCATGGTACCAGCCCGGTGAAATTCTCCTTGCTTCTTTCAACAGGTTGCGGAAAACGCCCGACAAGGAAGTTGATCCGATTTTCGGTTTCGATGATTTTCTGATGAATTTCGTACTGATTGCTCTGCGTATTCAGCAGCTGTGCCTCAAAACGCTTTACAGCCAGTTCAGTTACCCGTGTGGCATCTTTCTGGAGTCTTACCATTTTAAGTGCATTGTTCTGTATTTCAACGTTCTGATGTAAGATATCCAGCTGACTGTCCAGTGCGAGAAGCTCATAGTAGGAGTTGGCGATTTCGGCGATCAGGTTGGTGATCATGAAATTCCGGCCTTCTACCGAAGCAAGATATTCGTGCAGGGCTGCTTTTTTTGCATTACGCAGCTTATGCCATATATCGACTTCCCACCGGGCATATAATCCGAGTTTGAAATCGCCGAGTGGTTCTGGCATTTCTTTGCCGGGTTTTATGTCCGTGGTGGCTTCGCTTGCTCCGATCTGGGTATAACGGGCGGCTTTTTCAACGCCCATTCCTCCTCCTGCACTTACAGAAGGTAAATATTCCCCTTTTCTCGCCTGGATTTCATTTTTAGACATTTCGATTTCCCACATCATGATATTAAGCTCCTGGTTGTTGGCCAATGCCGAGTCAATCAGGACGGTGAGATAAGGATCACTGAAAAATGCAGTCCGGCTGAGTTTCCCGGAGTTGGTGGAATCATTGCTGCCGGTATAACTTGCCGGAATGCTCCGGTTTTCGGTCTTATGCGTCAGCGGAGGGGGACTGCATGCCCAGAAGGCAATGGAGGTTATGGCAACCCCCATTACATTTAATATTGTTCGGTTTCTGATTATTTCAATTTTCATTTTCATCGATATATGGGAACTTATCAACAGAATGGACAAAGTCTTCGGTGAGAGAGGTCTCGTCCTCATGCCTGATGAGTTTGCGGCCTTCTGCAATTTTAGCGAAGATGTAGTATAAGCCGGGTATTACAATTACCCCGAAAATGGTTCCGAACAGCATTCCTCCCAGGGCGCTTGCACCGATGGTACGGTTACCTATCGCGCCGGCTCCGTGAGATAAAATGAGTGGAATAAGACCGGCAATGAAAGCAAAAGAGGTCATCAGAATAGGGCGGAAACGCACTTTTGCACCTTCTATGGCCGCTTCCAGCACTGTGGCACCTTCGTGTTGCTTCTGCATTGCAAATTCCACAATCAGAACGGCGTTTTTCCCGAGAAGTCCTACGAGCATGACTAATCCTACCTGTGCGTAAATATCATTGGCAAGTCCCATTACTTTCAGCAGAAAGAAAGAGCCGAAAATCCCTGTGGGAAGTGATAAGATGACCGCTAACGGAATAATAAAGCTTTCGTACTGAGAGGCCAGTACGATATAAACGAAGATAAGCACCACCAAGAAAATATAAACAGCTTCATTTCCGCGTACCACTTCATCTTTTGATAGTCCGGCCCAGTCAATATCATATCCGGTAGGAAGTGTTTTGGCTGCCACCTCCTGTACCGCTTTAATAGCCTCACCACTGCTGAATCCCTGAGAAGGCTGACCGCGGATAGAAGCGGTATTATACATGTTGTAACGGTTGATCTCGTTAGCTCCCTGGGTTTTGACGATCTTCATGAATGCTGAAAACGGCACCATTTCATCACGGTTGTTTTTTACATACAGCTTCATAATGTCTTCTGGCAAAGCACGGTATTCAGGCGATGCCTGGACAAACACCTTAAAGTAACGCTGGTATTTGATAAAGCCCAGTTCATAGGTACTACCCACAAGAATGGAAAGCGTGTTCATTGCATTACCGATAGAGACTCCTTTCTGCATTGCCAGTTCATTATCGATCTGCAGCTCATATTGCGGATATTTCGCGCTGAAAAAGGTAAACAGACCGGAGAGTTCCTTGCGTTTTTCCAGTTCGTCCATAAATTCATCATTGACACGCTCCAGTTCTTTGTAATCACCGGTATTGGTTTTATCCAGCAGCTGTAAAGCGAAACCACCGGCAGCACCGTAACCGGGTACCGCAGGAGGATCGAAAAATTCGATGGTTGCTCCGGGTATTACGCTGGATTTCTCCTCCAGTTCATGAATGATTTCGGTAACCGTATGATGACGCTCTTTCCAGGGTTTGAGGTTGATCAGACAGGTTCCTGCATTAGATCCGCGGCCTTCTGTCAGGATCTCATACCCTGCAAGGGCGGTAACCGATTCAATCCCGTCGACTTCTTCGGCGATCGTCTGCAGTTCCCGGGTAATATCGTTTGTGCGTTCCAGAGTAGATCCGGGGGGCGTTTGCACAACCGCATAAATCATCCCCTGATCTTCACTCGGAATAAAACCGGTGGGAAGCTTAAGGCTGATACCGAATATACCTGCTCCGAAAGCCAGCAGAATACCGAAAGTAATCACCCTTCTGTTGACGATGAGCCTCAGCAGACTCACGTATTTACCGGTAATTTTTTCAAATACGTTGTTAAATGAATCGAGCAAACGGTTAAGGATGGTTTTCTTCCGTGCCTTGCCGTGATTGTTTTTTAAGATCATGGCACACAGGACGGGCGTGAGCGTAAGTGCCACAATCCCGGAGATAATAATGGAGCTTGCCATGGTGATAGAGAACTGACGATAGAAAATCCCAACAGGACCTGTCATAAAGGCTACCGGGATAAACACAGCGGTCATTAAAAGGGTAATGGCGATAACGGCTCCTCCGATTTCACCCATCACCTTCCGAACTGCATTGTAGGGAGATAAATTGTCTTCCTCCATTTTGACGTGCACTGCCTCAACTACGACAATGGCGTTGTCGACCACAATGCCGATCGCGAGAACCAGCGCAAAGAGTGTGATCATATTGATGGTAAGGCCAAACAGCTGCATACACGCAAAGGACCCGATCAGCGACACAGGCACAGCTATAGTAGGGATAAGGGTCGACCGCCAGTCTCCTAAAAAAACGAATACGACCAATGCGACCAGTATAAAGGCATCTCTGAGGGTATGGATGACATTTTCGGTAGACGCATTAAGAAAAGTAGATACGTCATAGCTGATGGTATAATCCATGCCCGGAGGGAAGCTCTTCTTCAGTTCGGTAAGCTTTTCTTTTACACCCTCAATTACCTCACTGGCATTACTTCCGTAATTTTGCTTCAAAACAATGGCCGCAGAGGGTAAATTGTTAAGATTGGAATAAATGTCGTAATACTCGCTCCCCAGTTCTATCGTGGCAACATCTTTCAGCCTGAGGGTTTCGCCCTTAGGGTTAGATCTGAGAATAACATTGCGGTATTGCTCTACATCATTAAAACGTCCCTCATAAGTCAGCACATATTCAAGAGAAGCTGAACGCTTTCCGTCACTCCGGCCGATACGACCGGGAGAACCGATAACGCTTTGTTCGTCCAGCGCTTCCATGATTTCATCCGCCGAGATATTATAGGCCTGCATTCTGTCGGGTTTCAGCCAGATCCTCATGGCGTACTGGCGGCTTCCCAGTAAGCTGGCCTGACTGATACCGGTTATCCGTTGTAGCTCCGGAAGCATGTTTACCCCTGCATAGTTAAACAGGAATTTCATATCGGAATTAGGATCCTTGCTGTAGAGATTGACATACATCAGCATACTCGGGACTACTCTGTTTACAATAATCCCTTCACGTTGCACCAATAAGGGCAGTCGGTTAAGTACCTGCGCGATACGGGTGTTGACGTTCACAACGGCCTGGTCGGGATCTGTACCCAGATCAAATACGATCTGTATGTTGGATTCTCCGGCACTGGTAGCATCGGAAGTCATGTATTTCATGCCCGGAACACCATTTACGGCCTGTTCAAGAGGAATTAAAACAGATTCGGTCAGTACTTCAGCGCTGGCTCCGGGGTATGATGCCTTGACAATAACCATCGGAGGGGAGATTTCAGGGAATTGTGACGTAGGTAAGCCTTTCATGGCTAAAAGCCCCACGAATACAATGGCGAACGATATTACGATGGCGAATACCGGTCTCTGTATAAATTTACTAAACATCTTTACTTACGTTTTGAATGATACGCTGCTATTCGGAGTAAACTTTTAATTTGGAAATGACCGTTTGCGGGTCTTCGAAATTGAAATCAATTTTTTCATTCTCCTTCACCTTCCTGATCCCTTCGATCAGAATATGCTCATTCTCACTAAGGCCGTCCGTCACGACATAGAGGTCGGGCATGGTAGCTCCGATCGTTATTTCGCGGGTATGAACAGTTTTATCCTTATCCACTACAAAAACAAACTTTTTTTCCAGGACTTCGAAAGTGGCTTTTTGCGGTATAAGCAATGCTTCGTTGAGGAGTGTACTTGCCTGGACATTCCCTGTCTGGCCATGACGCAGCAGGTTTTTAGGGTTAGGGAATGTAGCTCTGAAAGCAATATTCCCGGTTTCATTATTAAAATCGGCCTGAATGGTCTCCACTATACCAGGGTATTCAAAAAGCTGATGGTTGGCCATCTTCAGCCTGACCGGGAAAGGCTTGTTGTGCTCGGTGCTGGTTTTGTAATCCAGGTATTCAGCTTCCGGCACATTGAAATAAACCCACATTTTACTGTTATCAGAAAGTGTGGTTAACAAATCGCCTTCTTCAATCAGGCTTCCCAGCCTTACCTGAAAACGGTCCATGATGCCATCAAAAGGGGCCCTGATTTCCGTAAAGCCTACATGCGTATTGGCTAATCCCAGCTCAGCGTTAGCTTTGTCAAGTCTTGCTTTGGCCAGCGCAAGCTCGTTTTTTGAAACAACATTACTATCCGATAAGGATTTGGTATTTTGAAATTCAATCTGGGCAAAATTTGCTTCAGCCTCGGCTTTCTTTTGTTCGGCTTCAAGAATGAGCGGCATAATTTTGAACATGAGCTGCCCTTTTTTTACGAACTGTCCCTCGTCTACATAGATATTCTGCAGATATCCCTTTTCAAGAGCCCGCAGTTCGATGTGGCTGATCGCACTGATCTGACTTACATACTCTCTTGTAACCAGGGTATCTTTTTTCAAAGGGTTTGTTACCAGAAGCTTACCTTCGGTTTCATGTTCTGTCGTTTTTGTTTCGCAGCTCGCATTCAGAAACAGGGCAATAACGCCCATAGCCATGATGATTCGTCTCATGATTGGGTTATAATAATGATAGATGATATAGGGATTTTCTGTTTGTATCAGTACAGTTATTATCTGTAGCAGGGATACAAAACCGCCATGTACATTCTTTAATGAGAATGTATGTTCTGCGTCAGTAAAGTCGGAAATGAATTAAATCAGGAGCGACCTGAAGAGGATATACCGGTAGTTACAAAAATAAAAAAAGCGACCATTTCTGAATGATCGCTTGGTGTTATTGTGGAAACAGATGCTTAAAAAGGGGATCCGTGTGGGGACGTTAAAAAGATCCGCTTTCAGTGTTTTGACTGGAAGTTCCGGTTCTTTGTTGTTAACTTCCGTTTCTTCAATGAATGCACTGTGGTGTGCGAATTTTGAAGGCCGGTCCTGCCGGTTAAGAGTGGCAGCTGTTTCGCATTTTTGAAAATTATAAAAATCAGATTTAATCAGCTGACTGTAGATTTCAGCCGTCGGGTTGCCTGCAAATACCTTCTGGCCTGGAATGGTCATTCCGAGCAAGACTAAAATGATTAGTGCCAGATTGTATTTTTTTAACGCTTTCACCTTTTATAATGAATCCTGATTGCTCATAGAAATCTGTATCTGCAGACCTTTATTTTTTCAATGCATATCTGTTTTCGGGTATACCAAAATAAAAACAGGGGTGCAATATTGAAATCCTATTTTAAATTTCCAAATCTGACCTCTGAGTTTTATTATATTTTTCTTCAAAGGTTGAAAAAGCTGTCTGTCCGTGCAAAGCAGGAAAAGAACGTAGCAGTTCAGGAAATTGGATAATTTAAATTCTAAAAATGACCTTATTGAGAAATTTTTGTTAAATACTTATAAAAGTGAAATAACAGGAATAAAAGTAAAATATATTTGGTTAAATCAGATTAAAAGTTTGAATTTTTATTAAAATGAAGAATTTTTGATTACAGATCCGATTGCCCTTCTGAAGATTCAATTGTAAAAATGATGTTTATCTGCAAGACGTATGCGGTAGCCGGTTTTCTTCAGATATGCTTGATAAACCAGAAATATGGTATATTTAAAAAGTTCAAATTTTTATTATATAGATAATAGTTTATTGTTTAGCTTACGAAGGTTTTTTTAGGATGGGAAATGGTTCGATAAGGCGTCTGGCTATGCCAGGTTTTATTTCAGCTTATTTTCAAGCGGTTTCCCTTGGAAAAAATTGAGTAATAAATCTGATTGATGATCAAAAGCCAGCGGTTGACATTAGGGTGAAATGATCATTTCCGGGATCAGTCTTACAGCCGACAGATAACTGCCGGGAGTATTGGCGAATAAATCGTCGGGATAGGTCAGTATAAATAACCGGTTTTTGATTTTATAGAAATGGTGTGGTGCTGATTTCTTTTTGTCCGGGCTGGTAGTGTTTGCTGTTTACCTGACAGATTCTTTAATCAAAAATCAACTGCACAGAATCCGGAATTTAAAAAGTAACCTTTTTCTTTTCTCATGCAAAAAAGACAATTCCTGAAAATCAGTTCAGCAGTAGTAACAGCACCATTGTTTTCCGGGCTGATAGGCTGTAATAACAATAAAGAGAGTGTCGCGAGCCTGAAAAACTGGGCAGGAAATCTCACCTATAGTATAGATAAGGTGACACAGGTAAGTTCTGCCGCAGAGGTGAATGGATTAGTCAATCAATTTGATAAAGTCAAAGTGCTGGGTACCCGGCATTGCTTTAATACCATTGCAGATTCCAGAGACCGGTTTATTTCGCTGACTGACATTGCTCCGGATATAGTTGTCAACGAAGGGAATACTACTGTTACGGTCAATTCGGGTATCAGATACGGGCAGTTAAGTCCCTACCTTCATGAAAAAGGATTTGCATTGCATAATCTTGCTTCTTTACCTCATATATCGGTGGCAGGAGCCTGTGCCACGGCAACTCATGGTTCCGGAGAGAAGAGTGGTAACCTTTCTACCGCGGTGGCAGGGATGGAGTTTGTAACGGGCGAAGGCGAAACGGTGCATCTCACACGCGATAAGGATGGAGAAAATTTCAACGCTGCTGTTGTGCATCTTGGCGCATTGGGGGTGGTAACCCGACTTACGCTGGATATTCAGCCTACCTTTCTGATGAAGCAGTATGTCTATGAAAGGTTGCCGCTTTCGTCATTAAAGGAGCATTTTGATGAAATTGAAGGCAGCGGCTATAGTGTAAGCCTGTTTACTGACTGGCAGTCAGATGATATTACCGAAGTATGGATGAAGAGAAGGGAGGACGAGGCAGGGTCTGAACCGGAAAAAGAATGGTTCGGTGCGACTCTTGCAACCAAGAACATGCATCCGATCCCTGAACTTTCTGCCGAAAACTGTACAGAACAAATGGGTGTACCAGGACCCTGGTATGACAGGATGCCCCATTTTAAAATGGGCTTTACGCCAAGCAGCGGAGTAGAGCTTCAGTCGGAGTATTTTGTTCCCCGCCGGAATGCGGTTGATGCCATTATGGCCATTTCAAAACTGAAGGATCAGGTGGGGCCTCATCTGTTTACTTCAGAAATAAGGACTATAGCTGCGGATAATTTCTGGATGAGTCCTTGCTATAAACAGGATTCTGTTTCTATTCATTTTACGTGGAAGCAGGAAACAGAAGCTGTAGGGAAACTGTTGCCCGTCATTGAAAAAGAACTGGCCCCATTTGGCTTGCGGCCACATTGGGGAAAGCTGTTTACAATCAAGCCGGAAGAACTTGAGAAAGCATACGAAAAAATGCCTGAGTTCAGGGAGCTGGCTAAACAATATGACCCCAAAGGGAAATTCAGAAATGATTTCCTGAATCAGAATCTGTTTTTCAGATAATTGACCTTATCACGATTTGTTCGGGCTTAGTGTCAATATATTTGTTTGATTAGGGGTACGGAAAAATATCACCCCTTGCGGGGTTTTGCAAGGACTGTTCATTTCCTTTTCTATAATCATTTCAGCCCTTCAGGCTTTTTATATATCAATTCTCTTGAAGTAAACATTCGCGATTTTTTTGTAAACCGGACCGGATTAAATTGATGAAATACAGACACATAACGTCCCAAGAAATCTGTTATTTATAGCCTTACCGGATTCAATTAAATTTATTCATATTTTGTATGTATAATGAAATATTTTTACATACATTTACGTAATTAATATTGATGATGAAAGGAACAAACCTCGGAGAATTCGAAGAACTGGTGATGCTCACTGTTGCAGCTTTGGCGGAAGAAGCCTACAGCGTAGGGATATGTGATGAGCTCTCCAGTCACACCGGACGCTCGGTAAAGCTAGGGGTGGTCCATGCCGTACTGAATCGTCTGGAAGAAAAAGGATTTTTGAAAAGTGAATTAGGTGAAGCAACGAAGGCACGTGGGGGTAAACGTAAAAGGTTCTACCAGCTCACTATGCCTGGAAAGGCGGCATTGGTTCGTGCTAAGTCGATGCGTGACCAGCTATGGGACATGATACCGTCACTTGTCTGGAAAGAAGTGTAGCATGAGAGAGGAACGGCAACATCATCCGCCCTCCTGGGCGAAGCGTTTTGTGGAGTGGTATTGTAAGCCCGATCTGGTGGAGGATCTTACCGGCGACCTCAATGAATATTTCGAGCGGAATATACGATCCGTCGGGCCCCGCCGTGCGAAGCTGATCTATATTATTGATGCATTTAAATTTTTCAGAAGTTATACGGTACGAAAACCCACCTTTGCTCACCCTTTTATCAACCGGATCATGATCGGAAGCTATGTCAAAACATCGGGGCGTAACTTAACACGTAACAAGCTGTTATCGTTCATCAATATCGCAGGACTGGCCATCAGTATGTCCGTTGGCTTATTGTTGATTGCGTTTGTGCTGGACCTGCATTCTTACGACAGGTTTCACAGAAATGGCGAGAGAGTTTATCGTATCACCAACGTACTTACTGAAAATCGTGAGCAAAGCGGAAAGTTTGCCACCACATCCATCAAGACCGGAAAGCTTATTCGTGAGAAGGTAACCGGAGTGGAGGAAGTGGCTATTATGCGTAATGACTTTTCGGGAGATGCGAAGGTTGGGGATCATATTCTTCCTGTCAAAGGCTTCTGGGCGGAGCCGTCGGTATTCAGAATCTTTACATTTCCGATGCTGGAGGGAAATCCCGAAACGGCATTACAGGATCCTTATTCGATTGTTTTGACAGAAACAGCAGCGAAAAAGCTATTCGGTAATCAATCTGCGATGGGTAAGGCGATCAGATTTGATACACTCGATTACCAGGTGACCGGTATCATGAAAGACATTCCCTTCTTTTCGCACATCAGTTTCGAAGCGTTAGTGTCGCTGTCAACGGTCGGCCAGCTCAATAAAAGTAACAGCGACTTCGGAAAATGGACGAACATGTCATCAAACTACGTGTATCTCCTGCTTCCGGAAAATGCCGACATGATTTCAATCCAGTCGCAGCTTGATGCGATTGCAAGAGAGGAAAATTTGGCTGAAGCTCAAGCTGAGATCCGGCTTGAGCTTCAGCCATTATATCAGATCGTGGTCGGGGAGAATCTCCGTCGTTCCGAGGGTGGGCCCGGTTTTGAGGGCCCCCACATACCACCGTTGGTGCTTTGGATACTTGGCGGACTGGCATTTGTGGTTATTTTGTCTGCATGTTTCAACTATACCAATCTTTCGATGGCAAGGGCCATGCGCCGTTTTAAGGAAATAGGCCTTCGTAAAGCTATCGGTGCCGGAAAAAGTCAGGTGTGGCAGCAATTCCTGGTAGAGGCGATCATGATCTCTCTGGCAGCCCTGTTTCTTTCGTTCTTCCTCTTTCTCGTATTGCGGCCGCAGCTGATCAACCTGGCCCCCGAAATGCAACGCATGGTGAAACTCGAACTGACACCGGCTATGGTCATAGCCTTCATCTTCTTTTCGGTCACGGTAGGTGTTATTGCCGGTTTTATGCCTGCCATCTTCTTTTCGAAAGTCAGTGCGATCAACGCGCTCAGGAGTGCGTCGACAGTGAAAGTATTCGGGCATGTAACCCTCAGGCGTGCGCTGGTAGTAATTCAGTATACGCTCACACTTATCTTTATAACCACCACCTCCATTGGTTATGTGCAATATAAAAACATACTTGCATTTGACCTGGGATTCAGCACGGAAAACATCCTGAACATTGATATGCAGGGCAATAAACCTGATGCGCTTCTAAAGGAACTGGGTGAGATGCCGGAAGTAACTGCACTGTCACGGTCGTTAATCATCACCAGCGTCGGGAATGCCTGGGGTGGGTTTATGCAATACCAGGATCCGCGCGATTCTGTACTGGTGATGACCAACCACGTTGACGAAAACTACCTGGCGCTGCATGAATACAAACTTATTGCCGGGGGAAATTTTATTACACGCCCCGCTACAACCGAAGCCGTTGCAGAAGTGATCGTGAACCAACAGGTACTGAAAAGATTTAACATCGGTAACAACAATCCGGAGAATGCAATCGGGGAAGAGATCATATTCAGTAATGTACGGGGAGACAGACGCAGGATGACCATTGTCGGGGTAATCAAAGACTTTCACTACGGTAAGGTCGACAACCTTATTGAGCCGGTAGCATTCATACCCTGGACACCTGGAGACAGGGCTGTTATTAATGCCAGAATACAAAGCAAGGATATGCTGGCGACCGTAGCCAGGATTGAGTCCGTATGGAAGGGGATTGATCGTGTTCATCCGTTTCAGGCTCAATTCTATAATGAATCAATAGAAGAAGCATATAGTGAGTTGTCCACCATGGTCAAGATCATTGGTTTCCTTTCATTCCTTGCCATTTCTATTGCATCGATGGGTTTGTTCGGGATGGTCGTATTCACCACCGAGACAAGGCTCCGGGAGATCAGCATAAGAAAGGTGATGGGAGCCAGCTACGGAAACCTTATCTACCTGCTGAGCCGCGGTTTTCTATGGCTGTTATCGATATCGGCACTCATTGCGTTGCCGGTTACTTACCTGTTTTTTGAAAACGTTGTGCTCACGAATTTCCCCTATCATACGCCTGTACAAATCACCGAGCTGTTTGCGGGCCTGCTGGCAGTATTGCTGATCGCATTCATAATGATCGGCTCGCAGACGATGAAGGCAGT
>JBEBXQ010000113.1:0-16348 GCA_040391535.1 Telluribacter sp.
TGCCTTGAAGCATACGTTTAACCGGGAGTGGCTGAAAGCGAATTTCGGCAGGCTGTTGAATCTGCTGGAGGAAGCCACCGACCAACAGGGCCGTCAGCTGATTGTTTACCTGGTAGAGCGGGGCGAAATCAGAGAAAAGGAAATTATGGAAATCATTGAAATATTACCCAAACAGACCAAGATGAAAACACTGAATGCGATAGACACGATATTTGCCAGAGGGGTGCAAAAGGGGCAACTGGAAGGTGAAAGGGAAGGTCGAATGAAACAATTGGTAAAAACTGTTCACAATCTAATCGCAAATACGGCACTTACCGACCATGAAATCGCCTCTCTGGCCGAGACTACGGAAGACTTTGTAGCGCGTTTGCGTAATGACCTGAAGAAGAACTAGGTTTACTATTGCCAGAATCTGTTTACCTGGTAGAACGAGGTGAGATCAGAGAAATCATTGAAATATTACCCAAACAGACCAAGATGAAAACACTAAATGCTATAGACACGATATTTGCCAGGGGAGTGCAAAAGGGGCAACAGGAAGGCCGACTGGAAGGTCATCAGGCAGGCCGAATGGAAGGGCGACTGGAAGGTGAAAGGGAAGGTCGAATGAAACAATTGGTAAAAACTGTTCACAATCTAATCGCAAATACGGCACTTACCGACCATGAAATCGCCTCTCTGGCCGAGACTACGGAAGACTTTGTAGCGCGTTTGCGTGAGGATCTGAAGAAGAACTGATACGGCTCATTGCCAGAAAGGTCAAAGTAAAAAAGCAGATACAGTGGTCAGTACAGCAATAACAAACACCTTTACATGAAACTTTTCAGGAAGAGCTTCAAATATTACGCTTCTTTAATTTCTCCGTTTTCACACCGGATCACCCTTGCAGGGTAATTTTTCAGAAATTCATGATTGTGTGTGGCCATAAGGATGGCTGTTCCGGCACTGTTAATCGTTTGAAAAACTTTCATAATCTGATCACCGACTTCCGGATCCAGGTTGCCGGTAGGTTCATCAGCAATGAGTATTTGCGGTTCGTTCAGCATTGCTCTGGCAATGACGACGCGCTGTTGTTCTCCACCCGAAAGCTGGTGTGGGTACTTCTTTTGTGTCGTACCCAATCCCACCTGCATCAATACCTCTGAAATTCGTCTGGCAATTTTTGAACTGTCTTTCCAGCCGGTAGCTTTTAAAACAAAGGATAGATTCTCTTCAACGGAGCGATCTGTCAGTAGCTGAAAATCCTGAAACACGATTCCTATTTTCCGGCGGAGAAAAGGTACATCGGCTTTCTTTATTTTCTGTAATTCATACCCGGCCACTTTTGCAGAGCCCACCTGCAGAAACAGGTCGGCATACAAAGTTTTAAGTAATGAACTTTTGCCACTACCCGTCCGCCCGATCAGGAATACGAATTCTCCTTTATTGATATTAAAGCTGACATCCGTCAATACCAGTTTTTCTCCCTGGTAAATATCAGCATTATCAAGCATTACTACCGGTTCGTTGCCAAACGTCATAATTTATTTGTTACCTTTTTCGTAATCAGCCAGAAACTTAGCTAATCCTGAATCAGTTAATGGATGTTTTAACAATGCTGTAATGGCGCTTAACGGACCTGTCATTACATCTGCACCCAGCTCTGCACATTGAATAATATGCATCGGATGGCGCACAGAAGCAGCAAGCACCTGCGTCTCATAACCATAGTTGCGGTAGATGGTCAGAATCTGCTCAATCAGCCCGATACCATCTGTAGAAATATCGTCAAGACGACCCACGAAAGGGGAAACATAAGTAGCACCCGCTTTTGCTGCCAGCAGCGCCTGTCCTGCCGAGAAAATCAAAGTACAGTTAGTACGGATATCTTTATTTGAAAAATATTTCAGTGCTTTTACGCCATCCTGAATCATCGGTACTTTTACCACAATTTTGGGATCAATCTCTACCAGTTCTTCGCCTTCTTTGATGATACCAGCCAGATCAGTGGCAATAACCTCTGCACTTACATCACCTTCCACAATATCACAAATAGCTTTGTAGTGCGCCAGGATATTATTTTTGCCGGTAATACCCTCTTTAGCCATTAATGACGGATTGGTGGTAACGCCATCCAGAACTCCCAGCGCCTGTGCTTCACGGATTTCATCCAGGTTAGCTGTATCAATAAAGAATTTCATTATGTATCTGTTTTTTGATTAAATAATGGACAATAATAATTCATCCACAGGAAGGAAGGAAGCTAAGAGCAAAAAATATTATAAAAATGAAGAAAAAGAGCATAAAAAAATGGCAAACCGAGAATCTCACCGCTACGACCACCTACCCTTGCTTCGGTCAGGACCTGGGGGATTCAGCAGGAGCTGGTAGTTCCGATTTGCCGGTGCAAAGGTAAGTAAATTTTTCTTTGAACTAAATCATAATGGCAACATAAATCTTTAACCTTTTTCATTTGATTAACGGAGATTTTTCATTTGTTTCGCTAATTAATTGATTTTAAAAGTGATGAGAAAAATAGTATATATCTTATTTTCAATATTTTGTGTTTCCTGCTCACAATCTTCTGATGCGTTTTTTCAAAGAGGGCGGGAGTTAATGACAGAGGGAAAGAAAAAAGAGGCGATTGAGTTTTTAAACAAGGCTATCGATAAAGATACGGAAAATGATGAGGCTTTTAACCTGAGAGGAGTGGCATATTATGAACTGAAGCAATTTGATAATGCTTTGCTTGACTATGAAAGGGCCATAGAGGTAGCCCCCGAAAAATACCGCCCCTATTTTAACCGCGCATTGTTATATGCGGAACAGAAAAAATTCGCCCTTTCACTTACTGATTATAATAAGTCTGTAGAACTGGCACCGGATGTGGCCGATGTTTATCTTAACCGCGGACAGGTTCTGGCACTAACGGACAGTATACAGCCCGCGATTGATGATTTCAGGAAAGCGATACAACTTGACGACAAAAATGTGAACAGCTGGTATAACCTGGGAAATACCCTTTACAGAACAAAGCAGTACAAAGAGGCGGTAGATGCACTTCAGAAGTCGGTTCGGCTGGATCCTCAGTTTACCAAAGGTGTTTTCGGACTGGGAATGGCCCAATGGGAATCAGGAGAGCAGGATCTGGGCTGCCAGAATCTGAGGGAAGCCGCCCGGCAGGGACATGAACAGGCTGCCACTATTGCCGCACATAATTGTCCAACTGAATAAACCGTCAATCTTATGATCCGTTATTGTATCATTGCTTTTTCATTATTATTCATCTTTCTGACTTTCAATAAATCCGCGGCTCCTGACAATGGGTTATGGCTGGGTATGTATGGTTTTGCTACTCTGGCAGGATTTATGGCTTTGAGAAAATACTGGCATTGGGGTATTTTTATATTTCTGGCCGCCTGTTATGCATTTGCAGCCGTCTATTTTTGGCCTGTCCAGTTTGAAGGTTTTTTTTATGACGGACTGGCAATGAAACCCAGCAATGTGGAAAAGGCAAGAGATGCGGCATCACTTATTTTTGCTTGTGTATTTATGCTGAGCCTGGGATATCTGACAAAAACCAACCGGATTTCGGAATAAAGGGGCCATCTACCAAAGCCATTCGATTTCCTTCATTCCATAGTAAGACGGTTGTCTGCCGGCTTTATTCATAATAAGCATACCCTGGTCGTTTACTCCTTCTACGGAACCTTCAAATGTACCGTGGTTATCTCTGAATTGCCGCGTTTCGTTTTTCCCGTAAAGCGCATCCGTATATGCTTTTTTCAGGGCTGAAGTTTGTCCTTTTTTTATCATCAGATAGTATTTTTCCACAGAGGCCAGCAACTCAGGGAAAATATCTCTGAGGTTGTAAACCGAGTGCGTCTCTGCAGCCAGTGAAGTTGCTCTGGGATGCCCGAATTTCAGCTGATTGATATTAATCCCTGTCCCGGCAATCGAGTGCCTGATATTGCTTCCGGAAATAACATTTTCGATCAGTATTCCGGCGCACTTGCGGTCTCTGATGTATATGTCATTCGGCCATTTGATTTTCACGTCTTTTGTGTACTTCTCCAGAAAGTCGCGCACGCTTACGGATATAGCCATGCTGAGCAGAAACTGATTACTGATTTGTAAAAAATCCGGCTTCAGGTAAACCGAAAAAAGCAGGTTTTTACCGGCTTCGCTCTCCCATCCGGAACCTCGTTGCCCTCGACCTGCCGATTGGAAGTCTGTAATCACGACATCCCCGTCATTAATCTGACCATTCTGAACAAACTCCGACGCTATGGCGTTAGTAGAGTGACAACTTGGCAGGTATGTGATATATTTACCGATAAAGATGTTATCAAAACAGGAATTGTACACTTTTTTTAACTAATTTTATAGGTGAATTGTTAACCGTCTTAATATAAGGACGTACAAAAATGATAGTTACACGGTAATACCCGCAAATGAAACAACGCAAAAATAAAGAAGTATCATCTCAAGACCTTTCAAAACTAGTAGCGAAAGGAATGTCAGAGAAAAAAGGTTTTGATATTGTTATACTTGATCTTAGAAAAGTCAAAAATGCAGTAGCGGACTTTTTCGTCATTTGTTCAGGAAATGCAGATGTCCATGTTGATGCCATAGCAGATTCAGTGGAAGAAGAAGTTTACAAAGCCGCTCAGATAGATCCCTGGCAAAAAGAAGGTAAAACCAACCGCGAATGGATTCTGATTGATTATGTTGACGTAGTGGCTCACATTTTCAAGAAGGACATCAGGGAATACTACGGACTTGATGAATTATGGGGCGATGCAGAAATTATACGCCTGGAAGAAGCTGCGGTTTAAAATTTTATTTCCTGTGCAATAGCCAGTCTGCTGTTGTTTCCTCGTTAATTTCTTAATAAATGAAGCAAGACAATGTCTGAAAACAATAACAAGAAAAACCAATTGAATCCGAAAGCTCCGCAGAGGGGGTATCAGGGGTGGATCATCATCGCCCTGATCGCTACCATTCTGGGGATCACTTATCTGACCAAATCGAGTTCAGTAAGAGAGATCAGCCAGAATAAATTTGAAAAAATGGTAGCTGATAAGGAAGTGTCACGGGTGCTGATCATCAATGACAATACCGTGGAAGTCACGCTGACACCCGAAGCATTGAAGCTGGACAAATATAAAGTTCTTCATCAGGAAAATACCTATCTGGGTAGTGAAGCAGGGCCTCATTATCAGTTCAGAGTGACTTCAGGAGAAACATTCAAAAAAGATCTCGAAAAACTTCAGGCCGATGTTCCTGATAATGAAAGGATTGATTATAAGATCGAAACCCGTGGCGACTGGACGCAATTCCTGGGTAGCTGGGGTGTGATTATCCTGATGTTTGTGGTCATGTATTTCCTTTTTGGCAGAATGTCAGGAGGAGTAGGGCCGGGTGGACAGATCTTCAATATCGGTCGTTCAAGGGCTACCTTGTTTGATGCTGAAAATAAAGTGAAAATCACTTTTAACGATGTGGCTGGTCTGGATGAAGCCAAAGAAGAAATCAAGGAAATCGTTGATTATCTTAAAAGCCAGGAGAAATTTAAAAAGCTTGGCGCCAAAATACCGAAAGGTGCGTTATTGGTAGGCCCTCCGGGAACCGGTAAAACCCTGTTGGCTAAAGCGGTGGCCGGTGAGGCTGCAGTCCCCTTCTTCTCGCTGTCAGGTTCTGATTTCGTGGAAATGTTTGTGGGAGTAGGTGCTGCGCGTGTCCGTGACCTTTTTAAGCAGGCGAAGGAGAAAGCGCCATGTATCATTTTTATTGATGAAATTGATGCAGTAGGACGTTCCCGTGGCCGTGGGGCTATGCCGGGAGCTAACGATGAGCGTGAAAACACACTTAACTCACTGCTGGTTGAAATGGACGGGTTTGCAACGGATTCCGGAATTATTATTCTGGCCGCCACCAACCGTCCGGATGTACTGGATTCTGCCTTACTGAGACCGGGACGTTTTGACCGTCAGATTTCCGTTGATAAGCCTGATGTAATTGGTCGGGAAGCTATTTTCAAAGTTCACCTTGCTCCGTTGAAACTCAATGAAGACGTGGATGTGCAGAAACTTGCCGCTCAGACTCCGGGTTTCGCAGGTGCTGAAATTGCCAATGTCTGTAACGAAGCTGCTTTGATTGCCGCACGTCGCGACCGTGATTCTGTGACTATGCAGGATTTCCAGGATGCGATGGACCGTGTAATCGGTGGTCTTGAGAAAAAGAATAAACTGATTTCACCGGACGAAAAGGAAATTGTCGCTTTTCACGAAGCCGGCCATGCCGTAGCAGGATGGTATCTTGAACACGCCGACCCGTTGGTGAAAGTAACGATAGTCCCACGTGGAGTGGCTGCACTCGGATATGCGCAATACCTGCCGCGTGAGCAGTATCTGTATCGTACAGAGCAGCTGTTTGATGAAATGTGTATGACACTTGGCGGGCGTGCCGCTGAAGATCTTGTATTCGGGAAAGTTTCTACCGGCGCACTGAGTGATCTTGAAAGAGTTACAAAAGTGGCTTACAGCATGGTCACTATGTATGGAATGAATGAGCGGATCGGGAATGTATCCTACTATGATTCCAAACAAAGTGATTATGCCTTTACCAAGCCTTATTCTGAAGCTACTTCTGAAGCCATCGATATTGAGGTAAGAAAACTGATTGATCAGGCCTACCAGTTTGCTAAAAAGCTTCTTTCAGAAAAACGGGAAGAGCTTGATAAAATAGCACGGGAGTTGCTGGAAAAAGAAATCCTTTTTCAGGGTGACCTTGAAAGACTGATCGGAAAGCGTCCTTTTGAAAAGGAAACCAGCTATCAGGCTTATGTCAATCGCCGTGCCCATGAGGAAGAGATTATCCATAATGAAGTTGTGAAGCAACAGGCTTTGGGAGAAAAAAATAATGAGGTTAAAGACGATACTGATCTGGAGGTGGAAGGCAGTACTTCTTCTGATGAAAAGAACGCTTAATTAATCTCAATCACAGTATTGAAGAGTACACGAAAAGTGTCAGGACAAAATCCGGCAACATCGTGTACTCTTTTATTTTTCAGGATATTCCGCTTGAAAATCTTTCGTGAAATCGTCTGTACTGATGTATGATTCTGTTGAGGCTTTTACATTCTTAACCTGATACACCACCGGGAGAAACATCTTGTATTGTTCCTCTGATATAATCTGTAATTGTAATGCCCGTTTCAGTACCAGCGCAAATGGTACTTTAAAATAATCACTGATATTGGCTGCCAGAGCCGGAGGAATATGGTTGATTCTTTCGTAGAAAAAGCTCTTGACATCTTTCTCGGGTAAGAGTTTTTCAAAAACCAGCTTTTCTGCTCTTTTACCTAAAAGGTCCATGTTTTTGTACATAGAACCCAGGCCAAGTGAAACAACCAGTAAATAGCTGTAATAATGGTCCCGGTTCAATTCAGCTTCGGCGTTAAGAAATATCCACCCGGTCTGCCGGTACATCGCTGAAAATCCCGGGAAGTTGCCGGAAGTTTCGTGCAGACGCACAATACTCATTTCTTCCGGATAACGTAGTTTTGCATTTAAATGCTCAGCAATGGAAGCAGCATTGAAAATAAAGGTATCACCATGATCGGCTCCGGTATCCAGCCTGCCCTGTATGAATTCGTGAAATATCGTTTTTGCCTCATCATTATGCTCTGAAAATGCGGGTATCAGAACAAGCCGATCGTCATAAGCATTAAAATCAAGAGGCAGCTGATTGGCAGCAGTTTTTTTTGGCATAATAATCCGGCGATTTAATTTCAGGGATGAATCCTGTGAATACTTTTCAAATGTAGACCGTTTTGCCGGAACTCAAAAGACCTCTTCTCTGTAAAAAGTTAAATTTTCATGCCCGCCTGCTTACCATTACATCCATTTCAGACGTTATAGGCATGCCGTCGGTTAAGATGTGAGATTAAACAGCTTTTAAACAAGTAAAACAGAATCAGCAATATGAAAGTGCCTTTTAAAATTCCGGTTGTTATAGCTTTCTTCTCCCTGGTCTTTTTGGCTTCCTGTACCGCTACTTCTTATCAGAATTACCCGGATTCAAAAGTTGAAAAAACCGGGAATAATAGTTCGCTTAATAATAAGCGGCTAGAAAAGAATATTGATAAATACGCAGCCGAGCTGAATTTGTCCAAAAGTCAGGTCAGAAAACTAAGGCAGACCGACAGGCGTTATACCAGAAAGGAACGGAGGCTGAAATCAAAAGGAATGGCCAGAAGAAAGGAAATACGTAATCTTCAGGAAGAAAAACGGGATGTGATGCTCGCGGTACTTACCGACAGGCAGCAGCAGAAATTACAGGAACTTACCAAAAACAGGAAGTTTACTTTTTTCGGCCTGATGGGAGATAAAGAATAAGCTTCTGATCATACAAAAAGTAAATAGCTGATATAAAAATAACCCCGGTATCTCAGAAATGAAATAACCGGGGTTATTAATTCAGGTATGTTAAAGGGCATCAGCGTTAAACCCGGACGGTCTTCCACCTGCCTTTTCTGAAATAAAGAACGGCGATAAGTGCCAGCAGGCTTTCGGCTACAGGAACTGCAGCAAAGACCCCGGCCGGCCCCATACTCCAGGCAATTGAAAGCACATAAGCCAAAGGGATTTCGATAACCCAGAAACAAAGCAGATTCAGCAGAATCGGTGTTTTGCTGTCCCCGGCACCGTTTAGTGATTGAATCACAACCATGCCATAGGCATAAAACGGATACCCCAGACTGATAATCTGTAATGCCAGAACGCCTGTTTGTACTACTTCCGGTTGCTGCGTGAAAAACCGGATAAGCGGTTCTGCCTGGGTAAATAAAATAACCCCAAAGCCGAGTAAAAGCATAAAGTTATATTTAGCCGTGCGCCAGACTGACGTTTCGGCGCGTTCGGGCTGTAGGGCGCCCAGATTCTGTCCAACGAGCGTTGCTGCTGCATTGGCAATACCGGAAGCGGGTAAAATAGTGAATACTACAATACGGATGGCTATCGTATAACCTGCTACTACATCACTTCCAAACTCGGCCAGAATACGAATCAGGAAAATCCAGCTCGCGGAAGCAATCAGGAATTGCCCCATTCCGCCGTAGGCGACCGAGAATAAACCTGATAATGTCTCCCTGTGCGGAAGCAGATAACTCAGCTTCAGTTTATATTGACTTTTTACCAGAAAATAAAGCTGATACAGGATTCCGGATGAGCGCCCGATGGTCGTCGCAATAGCTGCTCCGGTTACTCCCATTGCCGGTACTGGCCCCCAACCAAAGATAAACACCGGAACCAGGATGATATTAATGCCATTGGCAACCCATAACGATTGCATAGCAATGGCTGCTTTTCCGGCACCCCTTAATGCCCCGCTGAGTGAATATAACAGAACAATAACGGGAGTGCTGAAAAACAGAATTCTTGTATAATCAGTGCCCGTAGCAATCACCCGCGGATCAGCACCCATGATATGAAGTATTTCAGCCGCAAAGAATCCTGTACCTAAACCGATGACAACTGACATAGCAACCGAAAGAAAAATAACCTGGCCGATAGCCAGTCCGGCGCCGGCCGTATTTCCTTCTCCTACCCGCCGTGATACCAGAGCAGTAGCACCCACACTGATGCCGATAGCCACTGAGTAAATGAGGGTCAGCACCGATTCGGTCAGCCCCACAGTAGCAACAGCATCAACACTTATTTTGGATACAAAGTAAATATCCACTACGGCAAATAATGATTCCATGATCATTTCCAGGATCATGGGAACGGAAAGCATAAAAATAGCTTTGTTGATACTTCCTGAAGTGTAACTTTGTTCTGAACCTGTCAGGGCCTGCCAGAACAATGATAAATATTTTTTCATGACA
Source organism: Telluribacter sp. (assembly GCA_040391535.1). GTDB lineage: Bacteria > Bacteroidota > Bacteroidia > Cytophagales > Spirosomataceae > JBEBXQ01. Next base: position 9,872 of record JBEBXQ010000113.1, read on the forward strand.
AAAATCGCAAATGTTTCCTTTTCATAAACGGCAGGTGACAACAGATATGGGTAAAATCAGGAGGCCTGTCGCGTGGGTCATATAAAACAGATTACAGACCGGAATTGAGAAACTAAAATGATTAAGTATTAAATAAAACAGTAATCCGGAATAAGACTCCATATATGGAATCTCCGGTACAAATGGCCCGAAGAAATGAGCCTGAACTGAAAAAGCGGCATTAATCAGCCGAAGGTGAGGACATTCATAAGAATAAAATTTTGGCAAAGATAAAATTTTCTCGTTACTTTTAATTTTATTTTTAACAATTTGGATAATAATAATTTTTCAGACGGATCGTGTATTGAAACGATCAGAGTCAGTCAGGGTATTCCGGAAAATGTTCCCTATCACGAATTCCGGATGAATAAAACCCGTATGGATTTGTGGGGGGTAAATAAAAAAATAGCATTAACGGAACTCATTTCAGCTCCTGAAACGTTACAGGATGGCTTACTTAAATGCCGTATCACCTTTAAAGAGAACATTGAAAATGTTGAATGGGAGCCATATCAGTTACGTTCTGTTAAAACCCTGAAAATTGTTTCTGACGACCGGGTATCGTATCGCTACAAGTATAAAGACAGAACAAGGCTGCAACAATTGTTTGATCAGCGTGGTTTATATGATGATGTACTGATTATCAGAGAAGGTTTTCTCACGGACACTTCTTATTGTAATCTGGCACTATTTGATGGTACAGCATGGTATACACCTGATACAAACTTATTACCCGGAACACAACGTGCTTTTTTACTGGATCAAAAGGTAATTAAAGAAAAGAGAATCGGACTTAACGATCTGGCCGGTTACCGTAAAATCAGGCTTTTCAATGCTATGATTAAATGGGATAACGTGCTGGATGTTGAAATGGATCAGATATTCTGAGGTAATCACCTGACAGAATATCGGGCATAAAATCTAAATAGAAAATAAGCTGAATGATTGATAAGAACAAAATGATTTCGACAGCCAAACGTCAGGAAACTGCTGTATTGGTCGCTGTCAGTACACAAAAACAGTCGCAGGAAAAAACGCGCGAATATCTGGAGGAACTGGAATTTCTGGCCGGGACGCTGGGTGTTGAGACGAAAAAGGCATTTACTCAGAACCTGGAACGAAGGGATATCCGGACGTTTGTGGGGAAAGGAAAGCTGGAAGAAATCCAGACCTTTATTAATGCCGAACCGGTAGATATGATCATTTTTGATGATGATCTGACACCTTCTCAGGTACGTAACCTCGAAGGCGCGTTTAAAGAAATCAAAGTGCTTGACCGGAGTTTGCTGATCCTGAATATTTTTGCGATGCGGGCACAAACCGCCCAGTCCAAGTTACAGGTAGAGCTGGCACAGTATCAGTATATGTACCCTCGCCTGACCCGCATGTGGACGCACCTGAGCCGTATTAAGGCTGGAGTAGGGATGCGTGGTCCCGGGGAAAAAGAACTCGAAACCGACCGCCGGATTGTTCAGGACCGTATCTCGTTCCTGAAAGAAAAGCTTGATAAGTATGACAAGCAAAGTATCACACGCCGGAAAGAAAGAAACCGTTTGGTAAGGGTAGCGTTGGTAGGTTATACCAATGTCGGGAAATCTACATTAATGCGCCAGCTTTCCAAAGCGGACGTCTTTGCAGAAGATAAACTTTTTGCAACGGTTGATTCGACCGTCCGGAAGGTAACGCTGGAAAATATTCCGTTTTTATTAACAGATACGGTTGGGTTCATACGGAAATTACCGACAACACTGATTGAATCTTTCAAATCTACATTGGATGAAGTACGCGAAGCCGATATTCTGCTGCATGTGGTGGATATTGCACATCCTTCGTTTGAAGAGCATATTGAAGTAGTGCAGTCGACCCTGGTGGAAATCGGTGCGGCCGATAAGCCTACTGTTTTGGTATTCAATAAAATTGATGCCTATCATCCGGAGACCGGCGAGGTTGAAAACGATCATGAACTGCTGGGGGAAGATCAGCCTGAAATACAATCTGTTGAGGAAATTCTGGATCAGCTGAAGAACAGTTATCTTGCCCGGAACAATAATGATGTTGTATTTATTTCGGCCGAGAAGAAGGAAAACCTTGACGAATTAAGAGAGAAATTGTTCGCTCTGGTGAAAGACAAGCATTACACGATTTATCCGAACTGGGTAGGAGTGGATAGCTTTCTGGAAGAACAATCCTCGCAATTTTTGGATGAGTAACTAAAATTTCGGAAATTTGCATTCCGATTTGCAAAACAGGTCGGTAAATGACTGCGTAGTTCAACGGATAGAATAGAAGTTTCCTAAACTTTAGATATGGGTTCGATTCCCGTCGCGGTCACAGAAAGGTCAGCGTTCGCTGGCCTTTTTTGTTTGGAATTACAAGAGCAGATTACCCCCGATAGAAGGTTGTTGATCGCGTCCCGGACAAAACTTTAAACATTTACGGGGACGCGATCGTTCGGTGCTATTAGATTTTTCTAATACCTGTCAGTATGAAAAACAACGACACAATGAGAGTCTATCCCACAATCAGAAAGGCTTTCGTCCGAAGATCTTTTTGACTAGCTCCTTTGCAAGTACCGGGAGTGTAAAATGGTGACTGATTGCATAGCGCGAATTACCTGTATTAATCGTTTCTATAGGTTTCCAATTATTACTATGCTGAACAGTTTCTCCGGTGGTAATGTTGATGACCTGTCTTAAATTCAGATCATTGGAGAACATATCTGAGGATCGGGGAGAATAGTACGTGCATCCTTCAAAATAGTAATGGCTGACCTGAGACCAACGGGTTAAATTGTCTCCCTTAATAGGCATGCCACCATGTACCAGATTGGATGACCAGATTAATACATCTCCTTTCTGCAAGTGAATTTCCTGTCTTTTATATCCCTTTGCCTCCATAAACTCTTCCATAAATTCTTCATATTTATGATATTCGGCGTAATTTTTTTCTGCTTCAATGCCTATATCAAAATAGTTGAACTCTTCCTGGCTATGTGAGCGAGGGTAGTAGAACAGTGGTCCGTTATCAGTGGTGGTTTCTTCAAGTGCTACCCAAACACCACACATGTACCGGGCCGGAATACTGCTAAAATGAATACTGTCGGAATGGGCACGTTGCTGAGTGCCAAACTTAAAGTTCAACGTTTGAAATGGAATGGGTTCTCTGTCATACAACATCCTCAGCACATCCATGATTTGCGGTAAACCGGCTATGTTACGTACAGTATTGTACTTTTTCCATAAATCCTGCAGACGGGCGGGTTCCTGCCCGACTCTGTCCGGGTACTCTCCCTGTATTTCCAGTAATGTCTGATCGATGAGCTCATGACTGACCTGTTGAGGTAATACGATGAACCCTTCCCGGTTGAAATGAGTGGCAATATCCTTCTGTTGAGGAGATAATTTTTTTTCAGATAGTAACGTGTTAAAAAAAGGAGATTCAACCCAGGGCAAATTTATCCTGTGAGCAATAGAGATATTCTTCATAACGGTTATGGAATAGAGTTTAAACTGGAATATGATTTTACACCGGATAAACGGAGTAATTTTTTTAAATTTCACTATTACTGATCCAGATACAGATCGATCTGATCCAGCACTTCGTCTCCATGCTGTTTATCAAACTTGCGGGCAAAAAGCTTACCGGAAGCCAGCATTGAGGGAAGTTCACTGATGGAAATAGGAGAAGTGTAAGCACCTGACGGTCTGTCCCACTGCATATAGGTCATACGCTGATTGTAAACTTTGCCCCTGACAGAATCAGAAGCATTTAATAAAGCCGTATGAAAGAAGATTTCTTCAGGCACATAAGTAGTCCGGAAAAATTGTAAATAAGCAGGGTTTAAACGGGAAAAATCGACCAGATACTGAGCCGCTACGGGTTTCAGCTGAAACCAGTTCGTGCCAAAATACAATTGGTGTCCTAAGGGCATCCGGCGAGGTAACGGAAATCTGCCGCTCAGGCGTAATGCAGTATTAAATACCTTTTTTCTGAGTATATCAGGATTCGGGTGAGGATATATGACAGCATGATGCCGTTTGACTGACAGGTAATATTGCTCTACCCGTTCCTGAATATGAGGTGCATCATCTGTAATGATGGAATGGTCCAGGATAGTTTGGTCAGCATGTTGCGCTAACCAGCTGTGTATGGTCTCATTCGTTGCAATAGGATAGTCTTGCCCGCTGATTGTCAGGATAAAGTCAGGTTCAGGACGTTGCTTCAGAATAGTCTTGAAACCTGATAAGTAGGCGTCAGACAGAGAGAAGTTTCCCCAGGAAATAGACTTCCGGTTAGTCAGCCATACCACATTATCGGACGGTATGGTCTGTGTGGCCGACTTAAACAGGTTGAGATCTGCTTTCCCGTCAACATAGATATAAAACATATTGGTCGGGCAGTACAGTCTTTTCAATAATCGGGCTAATTGAGACGGGTTTTTGTGAACAAAAATTAAGTAAGCAAGCCGTAGTGGTTCAGTCATGGCAATCAGACTATTGAGTATAATAATTATATCTACAAAAAAATGTCTACATTTCAAGAAGATTACAATATTAATTTTATACTGTTTTGTCTGAATAAAATAAATTTATGTAAGCTTACCTGACGATACTTTGCTGAAACCTCAGCTTATTTGAATTACGGAATGCTGTAAATACAGATTTTTGATTACAGATCTACCCCTGGAAAGTCCCGTTATTTTATTTCGCTCGTGGTTGCTTAAAATCCGTATTTGCGATTCTTTATTTGTTCAATGCACTGTGTTTTTATCATATCCGTGGTGGGAAAATGTATTTGGCCGCCTTAAATTATACCCTCCCTGCTTTTTTTACTTATGAAATGGACGTTTCTTTACCATTTAGTGGCTGCAACCCTTTTAGCTGGTGAACGTACAAACTAATTTCAATGCCGCATGAATGTAAAATCATCCTGCTTATTCCGATTTCTGTTGAATGGGGTATTCCTTCATATGATGGTGATGGTCACATGGGCGCAACCTCAAAAAGTGAGTACTCGGGAATTACCCAATATTATTTATATCTATGCCGATGATATGGGGTATGGAGAACTGGGTTGCTATGGACAGCTAAAAATCAAAACACCTCATCTTGACAGATTAGCTAAAAATGGAATACGGTTTACGCAACATTATACGGGTTCCCCTGTTTGTGCTCCGGCGAGAGCGATGCTGATGACAGGTAAGCATGGCGGGCATTCGGCTATCAGGGGTAATCAGGAATTAGGAGGTTTTAAAGATGAGGAAGAACGCGGACAAAAACCACTTCCTGCCCAGGAAGTGACAGTGGCAGAGTTGTTGAAACAAAAGGGATATGCGACCGCTTTAACAGGGAAATGGGGACTGGGCATGGCAGATACCGAAGGGTCGCCAGGCCGGCAGGGTTTTGACTATTATTACGGAGTTCTGGATCAAAAACAGGCCCATAACTTTTATCCGTCACATTTATGGGAAAATGACAAATGGGATACATTAGCCCAACCCTGGCTGGACGTCCATAAAAAACTGGACCCTTTAACGGCAACCGATGCTGATTTTGATTACTTCAAAGGGAAAGAATATGCTCCTGCTAAAATGACAGAAAAGGCCCTTGAGTTTATAGAAAGAAGCAGGAACAGCCCTTTCTTTCTGTATATGCCTTATACCATTCCCCATGTATCTTTACAAGCGCCGGATGAATATATTCAAAAATACATTGGCCAGTTTGATGAACAGCCCTACTATGGAGAAAAAGGATATGCATCTACCCGATATCCATTATCAACCTATGCAGCGATGATTACCTATCTGGACGATCAGGTGGGGATTATTTTGCAGAAAATAGAAGAGCTGGGTCTGGAAGAGAACACGATTATCATGTTCAGCAGTGATAATGGTGCTACTTTTAACGGGGGAGTAAATGCTGCGTTTTTTAATAGTGTAGCGGGATTACGCGGATTGAAAATGGACGTTTATGAAGGAGGAATCCGGGTGCCGTTTATAGCTTATTGGCCGGGTAAAATAAAAGGTGGCCAGGTAAGTGATCATGTGTCGGCACAGTTTGACCTGATGGCAACGCTTGCTGAGCTGACCGGCCAAAAGGTAGAAAAAACAGACGGAATATCTTTTCTTCCTACCTTATTGGGACAAACCAATAAGCAGAAAAATCATCCTTATCTATACTTTGAATATCCTGAAAAAGGAGGACAAATAGCCATCCGTATGGGCGATTGGAAAGGAGTTAAGACTGATTTACGGAAGAATCCGGCTAATCCATGGCAACTTTTCAATCTTAAAACCGATAGGAGTGAAACTACTGATGTCGCTGCTGAGCATCAGGATATTCTGAAGCAGTTTGATGCTATCGTAAAGACTGAACATGTAAATTCAGATGTTCCGGCCTGGCAGTTTGTCGATAAGGTTATTGCAGCAATGGATTAAAA
>JBEBXQ010000114.1:0-15967 GCA_040391535.1 Telluribacter sp.
AACACACATTAAGCAGCTTTTATTTCTTTAACAGGAGAAAGCCATAAAATGGTAAAAAGTTACTACAGCTAATGAAAATAGCGCAAAATACGGCAAAATGCCTTATTTTGCGTCATATAGAATAAATACCATTTCAGTACATAAAACATGAAACACCTCTAAACTATATGTAGAATTAATTCTACCACAAAGACCCTATATATAATATCTTGCAATATTTACATATAAACCATTGTAATATTGAACTTTATCAATAGGAAATATGTAAATGCATTAACACTCCATCTACCATAATCATATTGTCATATTAGTCTATGAAAATTTTAATTATAGCCAATGAATCAGAGTCCCTTAGAAATACTGAAGATTTCATTAACCTGGGTCTGTATCTTAACTGTAAAGTTGCCACCAGTAAAGATATGGCTGCCCGGCTTATGGATAGCTTCCTGCCACATTTAGTACTATGCTCAGTTGAAATAGAAGATGAATGTGATGGTATCCAACTGATCAAAGAACTTCAGGAACAATATTATTTTGAAGTAATCCTGCTGCAGCAAAAGATAACGGAACAGACATTAAAAAAAGCATTGTCAATTGATTCGATGCATATTCTGGTTGAACCCATTGATTTAACTCAATTATATTCATCCCTGAGATGGGCCGAGAAACAAATTGATCTTAATACCAAAGCAGGTAGCCGTAAGTATGAGTTCAGGCAAATCCTGAGCAGAATGGAATATGATGTATTGAAAGCCATTTTGAGCAATAAAAGCACAAAGCAAATTGCCGAAGAGAACTTTATCAGCCCTTACACGGTTAAAAACCACCGTCATAACATCTGTAAAAAGCTCGAACTTGAATCAGGGAATAATGCGATTACCAAATGGGCACTGGAAAATGGTGTACTCATGAATGAAATCTAAAAAGGCTGTCTTTCTACCCGCAATTCTGCCGGGATGCAGTACCCTGAAAATGATAACGGGAAATCTGAAATAAAATCAGACTTCCCGTTTCTATTTTAAAACTACTACGCCCTGGCGTGACTTCAGACGTTCACAAAGGCAGGATTCAGCATTGACATGGATTTGGCTTCCAGAGCTGACTCACCCATCAGATATTCATCAACTGCTCTGGCAGCTTCTCTTCCTTCACTGATCGCCCATACGACCAGCGATTGGCCCCTGCGGCAGTCACCCGCTGCGAAAATTTTAGGATTACTTGTACTTTGATAATTGGTGGCACGGATATTCCCACGTTCGTCGGTTTCTACTTCAATGCCTTCCAGGAGAGGATTTAAAAATCCGGCTGCGATCAATGCCAGCTCACAAGGAATTTCCTTCTCCGAACCTGGTATTTCTTTCATCAGCATCCGGCCACTTTCCGGATCCTTCTGCCAGTCCAGAGAAACAATTTTCAATGCTTTCAACGCACCGTTTTCATCTCCGATAAATTCTTTGGTATTGATTGACCACTGACGATCACATCCTTCTTCATGAGAAGTTGAAGTCCGCAGCATCATGGGCCAGTTTGGCCACGGTGTGGACTTATCACGCTCAGCAGGAGGTATAGGTAACAGTTCTATCTGATTCACTGTTCTGGCACCATGACGGTTGGAAGTCCCTACGCAATCGGAGCCGGTATCACCTCCTCCGATCACAAATACATTTTTCCCGGCTGCGTTCAAATCACCGTTCACATATTTCTTTCCTCTGTGATCTACCTTTAAATCAATACCTGCGACACGCTTATTCTGCTGGCTAAGGAATTCCATTGCCGGATAGATCCCTTTCAGATTCCTTCCCGGAATCGGCAGATCACGGGGAACCGTTGAACCTACGGTAAGTACAATAGCATCAAAATCCTGTAAAATTTCATCAACACTGATATCAACACCAATATTGGTATTGGTCACAAAAGTGATACCCTCCTCCTTCATTACTTCCAGACGCCGGTCTATTACTTTTTTATCAAGCTTGAAATCAGGGATACCGTAACGAAGCAGTCCACCGATCTGATCAGCACGTTCAAAAAGCGTCACCTGATGGCCTGCATAGTTAAGCTGGGCCGCAGCTGCAAGTCCTGAAGGTCCGGAGCCTACTACTGCAACACTCTTGCCGGTTCTGCGCTTCGGAATACGGGGTTGAACCAGATTCAGTTCAAACGCTTTTTCAATAATAGACTTTTCAATATACTCAATGGCCACCGGGGGTTTATTAATACCCAGTACACAGGAGGATTCACAGGGAGCCGGGCAAATACGGCCGGTAAACTCCGGGAAGTTATTGGTTGAACTGAGGATCTGATAAGCCAGTGCCCAGTTCTGGTCATAGACCGCATCATTAAATTCCGGAATAATATTTCCCAACGGACAGCCATTGTGACAAAACGGAATTCCGCAATCCATGCATCGCGCCGCCTGCTTAGTGGTCAGTGTATCGTCGGGTTTTGCTTCTATTTCATTATAGTCTTTTAAACGCTCAGCTACAGAACGTTTTAAAGGTAATTCCCTTTCAAATTCTAAAAATCCAGTCGGTTTTCCCATTCTCTTCTAAATCGTATAATTTGGTTGTTTTCTGGCAACAATTTTATCAATACGGGATGTTTAATGTACATCTACGACAATATCCCGGTATACAACATTTTTATCAGCAATCTGCTGCTCCAAAGTAATGCCTCTGCTTTCAAGCGCTGATCTGAAATCTACCGGCAATACTTTCACAAACTGTTTCACATTCTTTGTCCATTCCTGCATAATCTGGAAAGCCACGTTGCTGGTTGTATACTGGAAATGACGCTCCAGGAATCCCCTTAGTATCCGCTCATCTTCTTCATTAAGCGATTCCAGAACAACCATTTCGGTATTTACTTTCTCGTTAAATGTACCGTCGGCATCCAGGACATAAGCGACCCCTCCTGACATACCGGCAGCGAAGTTTCTGCCTGTTGTCCCGAGAATAATAGCCAGTCCTCCGGTCATATATTCCAGGCCATGGTCACCAACGCCTTCCACTACCACTTTCGCACCTGAATTACGCACACAGAAACGTTCTCCTGCGGTTCCTCTCAGGAATGCCTCCCCGGAAGTTGCACCATAAAATGCCACGTTTCCGATAATAATATTTTCTTCAGGCTTAAACCGCGCGTCACGATCCGGATAAGCAATCAGCTCTGCACCGCACAGCCCTTTTCCGAAGTAATCATTGGCATCACCTTCCAGCTCAAGTTTAAGTCCTGCTGTACTGAAAGCACCGAAACTCTGCCCGGCAGTTCCTCTGAATTTATAATGGATGGTACCTTTGGGCAATCCTTCTCCTCCATATATTTTGGAAATTTCATTGGAGAGCATGTTCCCTACCGAACGATCCAGGTTATTGATCGGAAATTCCCCGTATACTTCTTCTTTATTGGCAAGTGCTTTTTCAGCCGATTTTATCAATTCCCAATCCAATACCCCGTCAATACCATGATCCTGCTCTTCCTGTTTGAATAAAGCCACATCCAGCCCGGCTGGTTCTTTATACAGAATAGCATCAAAATTGAGGTTTTTATGCTTCCAGTGCTTCAGGTCATTCCGTACTTCCAGATATTGGGTTTGTCCTACCATTTCGTTAATGGTACGAAACCCGAGGCTGGCCATTACTTCACGAAGTTCCTGCGCCATGAAAGTGAACATATTTACTACATATTCGGGTTTTCCGGAGAACAATGCACGCAGCTCTTTACGTTGAGTTGCCACCCCTACCGGGCAGGTATTCAAATGACATTTACGCATCATGATACAGCCTGCAGCAACGAGTGCCGCTGTAGCAACACCGAATTCTTCCGCACCCAGCATCGCCGCGATAGCCAGGTCACGGCCTGTTCTCATTTGTCCGTCGGCCTGTACAGTCACACGTCCGCGCAGTTTGTTTTTCACCAGTGTCTGATGCGCTTCAGCAAGTCCAAGTTCCCAGGGTAAACCGGCATGCCGGATCGAACTTAACGGAGAGGCTCCTGTACCACCATCATATCCGGATATCAGAATGTGGTCGGCATGTGCCTTTGCCACACCGGCAGCAATGGTGCCTACACCCGCCTCCGATACCAGCTTAACACTGATACGTGCCTTACGGTTGGCATTCTTCAGATCAAAGATCAGCTGCGCCAAATCTTCTATGGAATAAATATCGTGATGAGGTGGCGGGGAAATCAAACCCACTCCAGGTGTTGAATGGCGGGTACGGCCGATCCAGTCATCCACTTTGTGCCCGGGCAGCTGTCCACCCTCACCTGGTTTGGCTCCTTGTGCCATTTTTATCTGTAATTCTGTAGCATTACTCAGATAGTGGCTTGTTACACCGAATCGTCCCGAGGCTACCTGCTTAATGGAGGAGTTCATGCTATCCCCGTTTTCCAGGGTTTTAAAACGCATTTCATCTTCTCCGCCTTCACCCGAATTGGATTTCCCGCCGATACGGTTCATCGCAATGGCCAGCGTAGTATGCGCTTCCCAGGAAATGGACCCAAAAGACATGGCCCCGGTAGCAAAACGTTTGAAAATATTTTCAACCGGCTCTACTTCTTCAATAGGAATAGGAGTACGTTTTCTGAATTTCAGCAAACCTCTTAATGTCAATGATTTCTGGGATTGATCATCAATCAGCCTGGTATATTTTTTGAATAATGCGTAATCGTTCGTTTTGGTAGAATGCTGCAGCAAATGCACGGTCTGCGGATTGAAGATATGCGCTTCACCACGTTGCTTCCACTGATACACGCCCCCTACTTCAAGGCGGGGATCGGCGATGGGTTCTTCAGGGAAACCAAGTTTATGTCTGACAGATGCCTCGCGTGCAATTTCATGAAGCCCAAGTCCGCCGATACGGGAGATTGTTCCTGTGAAATAGCGCTCTACAACTTCCTTATTAAGGCCAAGGCATTCAAATATCTGTGCACCCTGATAAGACTGCAGCGTCGAAATTCCCATTTTTGAGAAAATCTTCAGTAACTCTTTATTTACGGCCTTAATATAATTATACTGAAGTTTTTCATCTGTAAATTCTCCTTCAATCATACCGTTACGGTTCATATAGGAGATGGATTCAAATGCCATATACGGACAAACACCGGACGCTCCGTAACCTATCAGTGTAGCAAAGTGATGTGTTTCCCACACGTCACCTACTTCGGCCAGAATACCTACACTCCCTCTTAATCCCTTTCTGATCAGGAAATGGTGCACTGCAGAAACAGCCAGTAATGATGGAATGGCAGCATGATCCGAGTCGATCGCTCTGTCTGACAAAATGATGATTTCAAAACCGTCTTCAATGGCATCAGCGGCATAACGGCATATTCTGCGCAGTGCTCTTTCAAGCCCTGCTTCTCCCTCATCTGCCCGGAAGTAAATATTAATGGTTTTTGCCTGAAAATGGTTTTTATCCACAAACCTCAGCTTGTCAAATTCCTGAATGGTCAGTACAGGCTGATTCAGTTCTATCTGACGACAGTGCTGAGGTGATTCCGAAAGTGTATTGCCATTGGCTCCCACATAAGAAATCAGGGACATAATAGCTCTTTCCCTGATAGAATCTATCGGCGGGTTGGTTACCTGTGCAAACAATTGCTTGAAATAACTGGACAAATGCTGACTGTTTTCGGAAAGAACGGCCAGTGGTACATCAATACCCATTGAGCCTATGGCTTCTTTTCCTGTCTGAGCCATAGGTGCCAGAATCATACGCAGGTCTTCAGAAGTAAACCCGAACGCCAGCTGACGTTTGATAAGAGACTTGTCACTGTATGGACGGAACATCCTGACCGGCTGATCAAGATCGTCCACCTTCAGTTTATATTCATCCAGCCATTGCTGGTAAGGTTTCTGGGTACAGATTTTAGCTTTCAGTTCTTCATCAGGCACAATTCTGCCTTGCTCCATGTCCACGACGAACATTTTGCCAGGCTGCAAACGGCCTTTCAGAACCACCTTAGACTGGTCAACATTTTCAATTACCCCGGCTTCCGATGCCATAATAATGGTATCGTCATTCAATATCCAGTAGCGGGAAGGGCGCAATCCGTTACGGTCAAGGGTAGCACCTACGATTTTGCCGTCTGTAAAGGACAAAGAAGCCGGGCCATCCCACGGCTCCATAATGGCGGCGTGATATTCATAAAATGCACGGCGTTCAGGATCCATCTGCTCGTTACCATCCCACGCTTCCGGAACCAGCATCATCATCACGTGAGGTAATGAACGTCCTGACAGATAAAGCAGCTCAATAGCATTATCCAGGTTAGCCGAGTCTGACTGGTCTTTATCACAGATCGGAAGAATCATGTCCATTTCTTCCCGTGTAAAATATTCGGAAGTAAAGGATTTTTCTCCGGCTCTGATCCAGTTCACATTACCTTTTACTGTATTGATCTCACCATTATGGGCAATGTACCGGAAAGGCTGCGCGAGTCTCCAGGAAGGAAATGTATTGGTTGAGAATCGGGAGTGTACTACGCCAAAAGCCGAAACTACCGATTCGTTTTCCAGATCAGGGAAATAATATCTTAACTGATTGGTGGTCAGCTGTCCTTTATACGAAATAGTCCGGCAGGACATGGAAGAAAAATAAAAATATTCTTTGGCAACAGGTTCAGACTCGATCACCAGACGGCTGACCACTTGTCTGAGGATGAAGAGTTTTCTTTCAAAAGTCAGCTCATCCGTTACATCATCAGCATGTTTGATAAAGACCTGTTCAACATACGGTTCAACAGACAAAGACCCCTCTCCCAGTGTATCATTCAGTGTAGGCACCTTACGGTAGCCCAGCAAACTCATTCCCAGTTTCTTTATCTGTCTGTTGAGAATAGTTCTGCAGACTTCTCTGATTTTTTCATCCTGCGGAAAAAATATCATTCCTACTCCATACTTTCCGGAAGCGGGTAATTGAAACCCTAGCTTAGAACATTGTTCCAGAAAATACTCATGGGGAATCTGAATCAGAATCCCGGCTCCATCTCCCGTATTGGGATCACAGCCACATGCACCTCTATGATCCATTCTCTCCAGCATATGAATAGCGTCCTGCACAATCTGATGCGATTTGTGCCCTTTCATATTGGCTCTGAAACCAATTCCACATGCGTCATGCTCAAACTCGGGGCGGTACAACCCCTGATGGTAGTCTACTTCTTGCAACATTCTTACAGGTATTAAAAAAGTATAATTTGTCTCGATAATCTGAGATTAGAAATCATCTTAATCTGGTTAACAGAATTATCCATCATTAATCCAAAGTGCATAAAATCACTTTTGATCTTTTAGATAAATCCTTGCAATGTAACAAGAAAATAAATTTGGTAGTTTAACGAATTGGCAAAATTTTATGTATGAAGTCTAATATTTTTTAAAATTTATAGTATTTATAAAAATAGTAACAATTTCATATTCTATCCGCCCTTTCTTTAGAATTATTCTAATTTCAAATCTGACAGGATAAGATCGGACATCCGGGAACAATCATGGCTTCCGTCTAACCAATGAATAGGAATTCCCAGTTTTTCCATGTGCCTGAAGTAGGTCATCTGACGTTTCGCATAACGATGAATTTCAGTCTCCAGCTTACGGATCATCGCGTCCTTTTCCAGCTGGCCTGTACAATAGAGGGTGATGTATTTATATTCCAGGCCATAATAAATGAGAGACTCGGGTGATAACCCTTCCTCCAGTAACCCTTCCACTTCTTCAATCATGCCTTCATCCAGGCGCTGCCGGAGACGCTTACTGATCCTCTCCCGACGTAAGGTTACCGGAGGGTCTATTCCATATATTTTGAAATTAATAGGTTTGCCCGTTATTCCGCTGATTTTCTCCTGTGGATGGGCCTTCAGCCAATATTTTATTTCAATGGCCCGGATGAGTCGTTTGCGTGTAGACAAGTCGGCCTGAGTGTCATAAACAGAAGATGCTGAATGAAATATTTTCAATAAAGTATCTTTATCATAAAAATCCAGCTCCTGTCTCAGATCATTATTGACCGGAATGGCCGTAAACGTACGGTCGGTAAGCACTGATTCAATATACAGGCCGGTGCCTCCGCACAAGACAGGCAGACAACCCTTTTTCACAATCGTTTCAAATGCTTGCTGAAAATCCTGCCGGAATTGGTGCACATGGTATTTTTCCCCTGGTTCGAGCATATCGATCAGGTGATAGGGAATGTCTCTATTTGCTGATTTATACTCTGAAAGATCTTTTCCGGTCCCGATATTCATCCGCCTGTATACCTGTCGGGAATCGGCACTGATTATTTCTCCCCGTAACCGTTCTGCCAGAGAAACTGCCAGTTTTGTTTTTCCTGATGCAGTAGGGCCCAGAATAACAAGTAAATCCGGTAATTTCCCGCTGTTTATCATTTCCATCAGACCTCAGAATAATATTTCACCCACTTGGCACTTCCTGAATTAACAATCTCTGCAACATCCTCATTATTCCTATTCCTGCTCTTTGCCGCACTATATCGTTGCATCGTTACTTTATTCAGATAAAAGGTAATGGGTGGTTTATCTTCTTTCCTTATAAATCCCGTTTTTCCGTAACTCCTCCCATCTGACCAGTCAAGATCTGCGTATGTCATAATATCATCTGTCTGATGATGCCGGTGAAAGGCTGCGAGTAATTTAGCCAGGCCGCCGGGAATACTGACCCCTCCTAAAGAAGCAAAGCGGATCAGCTCACCGGAGATATAGCTGTCACTGATGCGTGTCATTTTCCTCAGTGGCCCGAAGGTTGCTACCGCTACCAGCAATTCATTGTCCTGCACTGTGTCAAAACTGACGGAACCGGACAGATACCCTTTTCTCCGTTCCGGCAGAAAAAGCCCGTAGTGGTATACACTGCTGACATTCCCGTTCACATGCCATTTTTCCAGAAAATCTGTGGCCTGGTGTTTAGTCATTTCTCTGGCAACCGTTAACCTTCCCGCTAAAGTCGTATTGTATCCGAGCATCGTGAGTATCCTTTCCTTTACCTGCTCCGGCTTATGAAACCATACATCTTCCCATAAATGCACAAAAAGCCGCCCTGTCTTTCTTAATGTTTCGGCTTTTTCCTTAAAAAAACCATGCGGTAACGATTTTTCTGAAGCCTGCCAAACCTCAGGTGAAATGAGATGGAGAAGAAGATCTTTTTCCCCGGCACTTTTCAGGTGGAGAAACCAGAACGGAGAGCTCTTGTCTTGATATAAATGATAAGAAAGCGTCTGTGACACAGCCCAGATGATGATTTCTCCGATAAATACAGGAACTGAATGGTCTTTCAATGTAATCAGGATAGCTTTTCAAAGATAGCAAAAAAGATGCTTGACTCATAAGAAATCGATTTCATTCAAATCAATTCTGCAGTTTGGCTGTTCCCTTTCTATGTAAGTAATACGAAACGACACATGTCCTAACTCCGAAAGAGGTTGTATATTGCAACCTGTAAAAACTTCATTTCCCATTATTCCGATTTTTATCTGATGAAACAGTTTACCTGCTTATCCGGATTACTGATAGCGTTTTGCACAGGAACATCCTTTGCACAGGAATTGAATAGCCCCGCAGATTCGCTTTCGGCAACCCAGCTTAAAGAAATTACCATCAGCGCTTATGGGAACAACCGGAATCTTCTAACCACTCCCGCTACCGTAGGCCTGGTTACTTCCCGGAATCTGGAACGGTTTTCTCCGGTTACTTTTACCAATGCAGTGAATACAGTACCAGGTATCCGGATGGAAGAACGTTCTCCGGGAAGCTATCGGTTTTCTGTCAGAGGGAGTTTAATGCGTTCGCCTTTTGGTGTCAGAAATGTAAAGTTTTACTGGAACGGCATTCCTTTTACCGATGCCAGCGGCAATACTCCTCTCAATTCACTTGATTTTGGAGCTGTAGGGCGTATGGAAATCATAAAAGGACCCGGAAGCAGCCTGTATGGTGCCGGCACAGGTGGTGTTGTCTCCATGTTTACGCCTTCAGCCGGCGAAGAGGGTAATTATGCCGATCAGTCCCTGGCATTGGGCGGTTACGGATTCCAATCCAATAATACCCGGCTTAAAATCGGCAGCACTTTGGTGCAATATGGCCATCAGGAACAAACGGGTTACCGCGATCACAGTGGTATGGGACGGGATGCAATCACCATTTCTTCCCAGGCGAAAATAGGAAAATCGGGGATTTTATCCATTCTGGGGATGTATTCAGACCTGCATTACCAGACACCGGGTGGTATCACCCTGGCTCAATGGCAGCTTCGGCCCGAAATGGCGCGTCAGCCTACGCCGGCCTTACCGGGAAGTGAGACGCAGAGGGCGGGCATTTATTCAAAATATGCGCTTCTGGGGGCTGATTATTATTTGCCGCTTTCATCTAAATGGTCGCAGAATATTTCGGTTTACATGACGACCAATGATTTTGCCAATCCTTTTATTTCGAATTATGAAAAACGGAATGAGCAAGGACTGGGCGGGCGGAACACCTGGCAATATCAAAGCCGGCAAACTTGGGGAACACTGCAGTGGACCAGCGGATTTGAATGGCAATACGGAAAATCTTCGCAACGTAACTATGACAATGACAGCGGACAACCGGCAGACACACAGACCAACGAAGACATCGGCATTTTGTCAGGAACGGTATTTACACAGGCTGAAGCGACCCTGCCCGGACAAATCACCGCCGCGGCCGGCTTTAGCTATAATGGATTGCGCTATGCTTATGAACGTTACTATCCGACTCCTTATGTCAATGAGAAAAAATCTTTCCGGGGAGAATTTATGCCCAGGGTTGCCCTTAATAAAGTCGTAGGCGGGCAATGGTCGGTTACCGCCTCGGTCAGTCAGGGTTTCTCCCCTCCTACACTTCAGGAAGTACGGCCGTCTGCCGGTGGTTTTTACGGAGATCTGGAAGCTGAGAAAGGCCTTAACAAGGAAATCGTACTACGTAAATCAGGCAGCAGGTTAAATGCCGAAATCAGTATTTATAACTTCAATCTTAATCAGACCATCTCGCGGCGAACCAATGAAAGCGGCGCCGAGTATTTTGTTAATGCCGGAAAAACCAGCCAAAACGGCGTTGAATGGAGCGTTTCGTACGACATTATTCAAAACCAGGGCTGGATAAAAGAGTTGAGGTTATGGCACAGTGCCACCCTGACCGACTACACTTACAAAGACTATATCAGCGGGGAAAATGAATTCAGCGGCAACAGGCTTCCGGGCATTTCCGGCTTTATTCAGAATACAGGCGCAGACCTGACGCTGACCCGGGGAATCGGCATTTTTGCTACTTATCAGTATGGCAGCAAATATTTTCTGAATGACGCCAATACGGTAGAAACCAGTCCTTATCACCAGTTTAATATCCAGGCTTCATGGAAGAAACAATGGACCCGCAATCTGTACACGAAATTATCAGCAAACACTGAATCTGTGATTGCGGATATGTATGGACTCGGGTATGATCTGAATGCGTTCGGAAACCGGTATTATAACGCAGCGCCGAAATTTAACTGGTGGACCGGTATTCAGGTAGGATGGAAATGGTAATCAGCAGATGTTTTATTAGCAGGACGGAAATCCTGCTAATAAAACGACTGAAGAATCAATAAAAAGATTCTTTGTAATCTTCAATAGAAGTCATAATAACCTCATGTGCCTCATCACGGCCGTATACCGTATTGATTTCAATATGGATAGGTTCGCCCGGCAGATTTTTATAAGTAAGGAAATAATGTTTCAGGCGCTCCACTACATTGGAAGGTAATTCGCTAAGATCATTATAGCCTCCATAAACTTCATCCCCTTTCAGAACGGCAATAATCTTGTCGTCGGCTTCGCCACCGTCAATCAGACGAATGCCACCAATCGGACGGGCTTCACAGATCAGATCACCATGTGTGATGATTTTCTCACAAAGGACAATAATGTCCAGCGGGTCACCGTCACCTTCGGTAATATCCATTCCTGAGCGTTCTCTTGCCAGCTGTGCAATTTTTTCGGCACAGTAGGTTTTAGGAATAAAACCGTAAAGGGCCGGAACAATATTAGAGTATTTCTGCGGACGGTCAATTTTGAGGTAGCCCGTCTGTTTATCAATTTCGTATTTAACCGTATCAGTAGGAACAATTTCAATAAATGCATTCACTATCTCGGGCACTCTTTCTCCGATCGGAACGCCGTGCCATGGGTGTGCTTTGTGCACATTTACATTCATAAATTAAGCGTTTGTTAAATGTGAAAAATATAAATCTTAAAAATCATTTCGTCTTTTCTCTGATGATATATTCCTTCGAAGCCGTGATATTCTGCTTAACAAAAAGTTCTCCGATGAACCCCGCCAGAAATAGCTGGGCCCCTATGACAATGGCCAGCAATGCCAGGAAAAAAGCCGGATTATCCGTTACATTACGGTACGGGAGCTTGAGGTAAATATTAAACAGTTTTCCGCCGATTACCCACACGGTCATTAAACTCCCCAGAAAAAACATCAGCATGCCTATGCTTCCGAAAAAATGCATGGGCCTCCTGCCGAATTTGTTGACAAAAGCAATAGACAGCAAATCCAGAAAGCCATACATGAAACGTTCAAGGCCGAATTTGGTAGAGCCGTACTTCCGCGAGCGATGCTGTACCACTTTTTCTCCGATACGTTCATAGCCGTTCCATTTGGCTATCACCGGAATATACCGGTGCATTTCCCCGTAGATGGTAAGGTTCTTTACTACTTCGTTACGGTAAGCTTTCAGACCGCAATTAAAATCATGCAGTTTCACACCGGAAATCCGCCGGGTCACGGCATTAAACAGCTTTGTAGGAATTGTTTTGGTAACCGGGTCATAGCGCTTTTTTTTCCATCCCGACACAATGTCATATTTCTCCTCGCGAATCATGGCGTAAAGCTCCGGAATTTCATCAGGACTATCCTGCAAATCAGCGTCCATGGTGATGACCACATCACCTTTGGCTGCCTGAAAACCAGTCTGAATGGCCGCCGTTTTACCATAATTCCGGATAAACCTTATCCCTTTAACCTCAGGATGCAGCGCAGCAATGGTTTCGATAACCTCCCATGAGCCATCCTTACTTCCGTCATCAATCAATAAAATTTCATATGAATAGCCATTCTCATCCATTACTCTCTTTATCCATTCGTGGAGTTCGGGCAATGACTCTGCTTCATTATAAAGTGATACCAGTACTGAAATCTGTAAGGAATCTTGCATAGGTTGTCGTTATGGACAATACAAAGTTCGCATTTTTATTGATCAAAATGCCAAATAAAAATCCTTCATCAGCGATACGTAGGATTCGTTATATTTTTTCCCCTCATCATTAAAAATATATAACGTCTCTGGCTCATTAACCGGCGGTATTGCCTCATGAAATCTGGCAAAGGTAGTCATTCTTCTGACGGGTTCCTTACCCGGACGATGAGACAGCTCAGTTTTCCTGACAGGATACCAATGATAAGCAGCGGAAATTTTATCAAGTCTCTCACTTTCAGAAACAGGCAACAGCACATGCCAATGACCATCGCTTTTTAACAAGCGCTCAACCTGGGCAACCAGCGCCTCCAGCGTAAGTTCAGTATCGTGCTTGGCTTTACTGACTTTCTCATCCGGAGACTTCAGGCTTTGCCGGAAAAACGGCGGATTAGTAAAAACGGCATCATACAGAAACGGAGCGGCATAGGACTGCACGTATCCGTAAAAAGCCATTGGTGCATTAGGAAAGGAGCACATCTGAAAATTTTCCTGCGACTGAATCATAGCCGCATGATCAGCCTCTATAGCGTGTATTTCAACTCCGGGAAACCGTTGTGCAACCATCAGTGACAGCAAGCCGGTTCCTGAACCGATATCCAGTATGCGTTTATCGTCATCATTCAATTGTATCCAGGCACCAAACGCGCAGGCATCACTGCTTACTTTCATCGCGCAGCGATCCTGTCGCACGCTGAATTTTTTGAACTTAAAATAAGGATTACGGGGCATTGACTAATGTTGGCTTTCTTCTGACTCCTGATCCTGGAAGGTGAGATGACTACCGATATCAATCGTAATGTTTTTCCGGCGGTAATTCCCCGATTTGATCAACATACTTTTTATGAGATTTTTATGAGAAAAAGTAATCATATGACCGGCTGACGGCAAAGTGATAAACTGAACACCTGATGTCAGAATATGCCTTCGTGCGTAAGACATATTTCCGGGATCAGCAATCCAGTCCTTGCCTCCCGAAATTACGGTAGTCGGAATAATTATTTTCTGCCAAATATAGGCAATATGCCTGAGTTCCTCCACATGGGCATATTTTTCAGCGGTAGCAATATTAAATTCATCAGGCAGAAAAAGTTGAATGAACCGGCTTTTGATAATACCGGAGAACCAGTAAAACCGTTCAAGGTCAGGGTCAATAACCGGAGAAACCATGATGAGCTCTTTAAACTTTTCAGGCTTCATTACAGTCATAGCAGCAGCAATGGGTGCACCGTATGACCGTCCGAGGACAATTACTTTTTCATCTGATTTATTCAGTTCCAGCACCTGCAAAAGACAGGCTGCCTGCTTTTCGATGGAAGTGACATGTTTCAGGTTTTTCAGTCTGGATTTCCCGTACCCCATCCTGTCTACCGATACAATGTGAAATTTTTCCTGCAAATCCGGGTCATCCAGCATGTTCATATATCCCCACCAGGCTCCGGGGGCCCCATGAATTAAAAGCAACATCGGCAGGGAATCTGCACCCATGCTTGCCACTCTGATCCGCAGGGAGTCATTTTCTATAATCTGCACCACAGGCTTTACCGGCTTATTGGCATAGTGTTTCCTGACTGCCTTTTCAGTAGTCCGGAGAGCACATGACGAAAAAAGTACAGAAAGCGAAAAGAGCCAGAAAAATCTGTGAAAATAACAGACTGACCGCATACGGTTTAGATTTAATTTCTTTTAGCTAAAAATAAACAATAATTTCTTTGTTGGCAATCTTCGTCTTATTTTAACTGTTATTTCTTTACTTTGTTTACCAAATCATGAAAGAAGTCATTTAGCTGACTCATAACAAGCATAAAGGAATGGACATCAGCCAGCAAATATTTTTAAGAAAATTAGAGCAGAACAATGCGGAATTCTTGTTAAAACTGCCTTCAAGAGAAGAAAGCGGACGGTTTGTTCAGCAATTACTTAACTTTCTTTTCCCTATAAGCAGAGATTGCAAGGGTACTGCCGACAGCGCCAGCCTCGAAGAAAATTACCTCGAACTGCGGTCTCATTTTCAATGCCTGCTGTATCCTTTGCAGTCCCAGCTCCAGTATTCTATCCCTGAAATAACTGATCTGTTTTTTACAGACCTTCATGCAGTTTATGAAAACATTCTTCAGGATGCCCATACCATAAACAATAACGATCCGGCATCGGTTGGTATTGAAGAAGTGATCGGAATTTATCCGGGATTCATGGCCATTGCGATCTACCGTATTGCCCATATTCTGGTTCCTTACAAAGTCCCTTTTCTGCCCAGGATGTTTACAGAATATGCACACAGCAGAACAGGCATCGATATTCACCCGAATGCGGAAATAGGTTCAGCATTTTTCATTGATCATGGTACGGGTATTGTGATCGGAGAAACCACGTTTATCGGCAATAATGTAAAGATTTATCAGGGTGTTACGTTGGGAGCCACGCACGTTACCAAATCACTTGCCTCTCAAAAGAGGCATCCGACCATCGAAGACAATGTTGTGATTTATGCCAATGCCACTATTCTGGGCGGGGATACGGTAATCGGGCATGATTCGGTCATTGGTGGAAACGCCTGGATTACCAAAAGTACACCACCCTACTCTCAGGTATACCACCAGAGCCAGACCCAGATCCGTTCCAATGCGCTGAATAATAATTACTAGCCAAACATTACATAATACTGCGGATAAACCGCCTTACGCCTTCCATATA
>JBEBXQ010000115.1:0-15867 GCA_040391535.1 Telluribacter sp.
TTTACACGGGATGTGTCCCAGATCTGTACCTGTGGCGTACCTCTTAAATAAACGCCTGCATCACCATCCTTACCTTCAGCATCAAGTTTCCAGTCAACATACATTTCGATGTCGCCATATTGTTTTTCAGCGCAAATGTTGTCGCCCTTTCCGGTGAAAATCAGCTCTCCGTCTTTTGCATACCATCCTGCGCGCATTTTTTCGTCAGCAATTTTCTGCTTGTAAGCCAGTGAATCTGCCGATAATTTAGCACGTGAAAGCGGGTTGCCTACCAGTCCTTTCCAGCCGGTCAGGTCTTTTCCATTAAAAATTTTAACAAATCCTTCGTCTTTAGGTAACTCCGACAAATGCTTGCGAATCTCCTCTTTCTGATAATTACTTTCAGAACCTTCCAGTGTATTCAGGCATTTTTCAAGCAAAGCTTTTACTTCCGGACCATAGATGTGTTTATCTGTTTTGGCAATTTCCATTACTGTCTGAGCAGCAGTCTGGCGTAATGCGGGCTCATCGAGGAATTGTCCGGCAAAAATCAGTGAATTGAACGTTTTATGCTTCACCAGCTCTCTCAGAATTTTCTGCTTCTGAACATCGGTTTGAGCAAGAGTAAATGCTTTTCTTAAGCGGATCACTTTCTGCACCGGATTTTCAGAAGATTTGTTAATCGCCTGAATATAACCATTCAGCGCCTGGTCACGATACGTGCTGTTAGTGGTTTCCTTTCCGATTTTATAAAGTTCTTCAGCTGCACTGCCATCAGACCAGTTTGAAAGCGCGCTAACGGCATCCTGTTGCAGGGAAGCGTCATTTCCTTTGAAAGCGCTCACAACAGCATTTAAGGCATTGGCATTTCCGATGGAAGCCAGAACCGGCAATAATGCTCCTTTTTTTGGTGAAGAAGATAATTGCGAAAGGACCATTGCAGTTTGCGCTTCTTTACTTCCGGCTCCTGAAACAGCTGCTTTAATAGCACTTTGAATGGCAGAAGTCTGTTCAGCGTCAGAAGATCCGTTCAGTAAAGTGAACAGTTGCGGAAGGTTATCGGCAGTAGCTGTTGTTTTCAGAGCGGCGTAAGCAGCCTGCTGCACACCTGCGTCTTTATTGGTCAGTTCCCCGAAAATCAGATTGGAATAGGATGTGGCCCCTCTTGCGGCCAGTACATCAATCATGGCTGATTTTGCGGTGGATGGCAGCTTGGGTAATACAGCGGCAATACTGCTTGTCAGGCCTTCGCCTTTTAATGAAAATAATGCGTTTTTAACAGCCTGGGTTTCTGCTGCATTGGATTTGCTGAGTAAACCTAATAAAGCAGGCAGGCTTTTTTCCTGTCCGATTTTGGCAATTGCGGTAATAGCAGCCAGCTTCACACCGCTGTTTTTGCTGGATAAAAGCTTTGTCAGTGGCGTCAATGCATCCTGTGCATTGGCATTGCCCAGCATCGTTACGATTTCTGCTGCTACGTTGGGTTTTGCAGTCGCAAGGGCGGCTGTCCAGGGAAGTGCGCCTTCGGCCATCATGTATTGCTGGCCCAGGTCAAGGGCGGCTTCACGGTATTTGGCGTCAGTGCCTCTGAGTGTTTCTTTTACCAGAAGCGGAACGCTTTCTCTTTTCTTAATATCGGAATACACTTTCAGGCCCGCGGAACGAACGGGTGTCTGGTTGGCCGCTGTAGCTTTGTTAACCAGCTCCAATGCAGCTTTTTCTGCAAGGGCAGATTGCCCGGTTTCATGCAGGCGGCCCAGGTAACGCAGATAAGACGAAGTTGCATTGGTGTTATCAAACTGATAAGCTACCGCTTTGGCGGCATTGGCAAGGATGGTTTGGGAAGATACCGCACCAATCTCACCTAAAGCATACAAGACTGATTTCTGAAGTTTCGGATTGCTGCTGCCGGCCAGTTTTTCGATGACTCCTGCTGCAGGTGCATATTGAGCATCACCCAAAGCCTGAACCAGATTGAGTTGCAGGTCGGCATTGGTGCCTGGCAATGCTGTCAGAAGAGCCTGTGAAGCGGCTTCGGTACGGATGCGGGCTAAAGCTCTGGCTGCACGTCCTGAAAGGTAATTATTGTTCAGATAAGTGCTTATTGTAGCCACGGCTTCATTTCCTGCAACTTGCTGCAGCTGGAATAAAATGAAGGCCTGATTATCCTGGTCTTTCATTTTTCCGAGTGCTTCTGCATAAGCTTCAGAAACGGTTTTTCTGGCTGCTTCCTGACCGTTTTGATTGACATAATACGTCAGACCGCCGATCGCGAATTCGATTTTTTCGTTATCAGAAGTGCCGGCAGGGGTCAGCATCGTAACCATTTCTACAATGCCCGCCTTGCCCCAGCTAACCATTTCTTCGGCATTCTTATTGAATTCTTTACCATTATCCGCCGGCAATTGTGCGAGCATATCGGCAATGCGGGTCGTAATGGTGAGTGTATTTTGGGCGAAACTGACGGTTGCTGTCAGCATAAACATCGCCGCTAATCGTAAGATTTTTTTCATTATTGCTATGTTCAAATTATACCGGAATAAATATGTAGGTTATTTAGATGGACCAGGGGCCTCTCATAGGCTGGTCAATAAGCCTGTTGGCTCCTTCATCGTCTATAAATAACTGTTTTTCGGGATCAAATTTGAGTGAACGTCCCAAACGAAGCGCGGCAAGTCCCATATTGACAATCGTACAGGAACGATGGCCGTTTTCTTCGTTAAGAGCAAATTTCTGACGTTTTTTAACGGCTTCCACAAAGTCGGTATTCTGTGGTTCCGGATCAGGGAATGCAGCCAGCTTTTTCTCGAAGTCAGGGATATCACAACGGAAACCGTTATAGACTTTCCCCAGCGGACCTTCAATATAAGCGGCATCTTTGTCCTTGCCTTCTCCGTCAAGAATAATCTTGCATCCGTCAGCATAAGTATATTCTATTCTTCTCCAGGTCCCTACAGCTTCGGTATGTTGCTGAGGCGCGTCTATTTCTACGGAAACCGGACTGGTGTGGTCTTTGCCGAGAATGTACTGGACGGGGTCAAGATAATGCTGTCCCATATCACCAAGCCCGCCACCGTCATAATCCCAGTACCCACGGAAGGTATTATGTACGCGGTGTGAGTTGTAAGGTTTGTAAGGAGCAGGTCCCAACCACATGTCATAATCCAGTTCTGCCGGAACAGACTCTGGCTTCAGGTTGGTTTTTCCTACCCAGAAAAACTTCCAGTCAAAACCGGTATGCCTGCTGACCGTTATTTTCAGCGGCCATCCCAGCATTCCGCTGTCAACCAGTTTTTTAATAGGCTTCACCGTGGTGTTCATTCCATAGAAATTGCTGTCGAAGCGGAACCAGGTATTTAATCTGAAAACCCTTCCGTTCTGTTGTACGGCCTCAACCAGACGTTTCCCTTCTCCGATGGTTCGGGTCATGGGTTTTTCACACCATACATCTTTGCCTGCTTTGGCAGCATCGGCGGCTATAATGCCATGCCAGTGAGGTGGAGTTGCAACATGCACAATGTCAACTTCCGGCAATTGAATCAACTCACGGTAATCTCCGAAAGTTTTCACTCCTTTGTCGGCAGCTGTTTTTGCCAGCTCGTTGAGTGCAAGCTGAATATGCCGTTTGTCAACATCGCATACCGCTACCACTCTGGTTCCGGCGTAAGGGATATGGCCCCGGCCCATTCCTCCGACTCCGACAATACCTTTGGTCAGCTGGTCACTCGGAGCCAGAAACCCTTTCCCCAGAACATGGCGGGGAACGATAGAAAAAAGTGCAACAGAAGCCAGCGAGCCTTTGAGGAAACTCCGGCGTGATGTTGATTTTATTTTGTCTTCCATTTTATAATTATTGGGTAGTATTAAGATAAAGACAAATTTACAATAGGTTTAATGTGAAGAAAGATCTTTTTTAAATTATTTGCAAAAAGTTCGGCATTGTTTATTACTTAAATTAGAAAGAGGGGTGTTTTTGTCTGTAATCTGCTCGTTGCTGATTTTCAGAACAGAGGGGAAAGTGCAGTCAGAATGAGGAATCCGGGTTTGATATACAGGTATTTATGAGTCCGGTCTGAAACAAAAAAAGCGAAAGTCCGGAGACTTTCGCTTCATATGATCAGATTAGGTTTTAACCCTTAATTGGCAACTTGCGTAACAACACGTTTTACTTCTGTGTTGATTTCAAATGGCTTTTCAATTTTTTCTTTACCGTTATTTACCTGGAATGTATAAGAACCGTCGCGCAGATTGGACAGGTCAAATATTTTGGTAAACTTCTCGGTCTTAGGAACTGAAACTGTATAAAGAACAGCACCGGAATAATCACGGATCAGAACGGTTGATTTTGTATTAACCTGATCCAGCACAAGTCTGAACTGAAGGTTGTCCAGTGAAGATAATTCTACGTTTAACTTCGTAGTGTTGTTTTCACCGGCAATTGAAAAATTCGCAGTTGATACTCCCACCAATACTGCCAGCATTACGATTATTTTTTTCATGTTTTCTTTAATTATGGCTTGTTAATTTATTAAACTCTTACTCTTTCTGAAAGTGATTTATTTATAGCACTCTATACCTGAAGTGCTTGTTACAAATTTACATAACATATTGATAGTGTGTCAATAGAGGATTGTGCAGATAGCGAAAGTTCTTCTTAGGGTCCTATGGAAAAATTTGAATAGTGCAATGATTCTTTAAATAGTGCAACAAGTAGTTTGTAATTTGCTACCACCCTTTGAAAAGTTCAACGATCTATTTCGCTGATAAAGACAATATATTATCAATATTATGTATTTAAAGTTGTATAGTGTAATATTATGAAAATGTTAAGGATTTTTTGAAGACTTGATTGTATTTGAATAGTACAATAGTATACATGATTTATATACTATTGTTATGTGCTTTATTTTTTTCTTCTGTTCAGGAGTTTATTAAGCTGTCGGGATATTTATAAAATTGAATTTTTTTAATATATTATAGAAGAGTTGGTTTCAGCTGTATGCAGAAGTAAGAAAGACTTATCAGGATTTAGCTGATTATAATAACAGATTATTTTACTTTTATGGAAAGTCCTGTGAAGGAGTTGAATCTGTAAAATTAATAATGGTTTATCTGACCGTCTGATTACGAACAAATTATGAAAATGAAAAGTATCTTGTCTTTTGTGCTGGTGTTGTCAGCTTTGTTTTCTTATGCACAACCTGGTAAGCTCTGGTTACAATATGAAGGGAAAGCAGGCCCCGGGCAAGGGAAGCATATTGTTTTTTTGAGCGGGGATGAGGAATACCGCTCAGAAGAGGCACTACCGTTGATGGCGAAAATTCTGGCAGAGCAGCACGGATTCAAATGTACTGTCTTGTTTGCGATTGATCCGGCGACAGGTGAAGTAAATCCCAATGAGCAAACCAATATCCCCGGGATAGAAAACCTGCAAAGTGCAGATCTGGTATTTATGATGCTGCGTTTCCGGGAATTGCCTGATGATAAGATGAAATATATTGATGATTATATAAATTCAGGTAAGCCGCTGGTAGCCCTCCGTACCTCTACCCATGCTTTCAGTTATAGCCGTAAGAAAGACAGTCCATTTGCAAAATACAGTTATAACAGTAAAGTCACCGGATGGGAAGATGGGTTTGGCAGGAAGTTTCTGGGTGAAACCTGGGTTGCACACCACGGACACCATGCTAAGGAAGGAACACGTGCTCTGATTAACGGAGTGGAAGCAAAGCATCCGGTACTCACGGGTGTTGCTGATATATGGGGAGAAACGGATGTTTATACGATCCGGAACCTGCCTGCTGATGCTCAGGTAGTATTGTATGGCCAGGTGGCACTGGGTATGACACCGGAGGCCCCGCTGAGTTATGAGAAATCCATTATGCCCCTGGCATGGGTAAGAAACTATAGACATGAAAACGGGAAGGATACCCGGATTTTTGCAAGTACACTGGGAACGGCAGTAGAGCTGAAAAAAAATGATATGCGCCGGTTACTGGTTAATGCTGTATACTGGACAATGGGTATGGAAAATCAGATCACAGCTGACGCTAAGATTGATATTCCGGGTCAATATGAACCAACTATGTTTGGCTTTGGCGGCCATAAAAAAGGATTGAAACCGACCGATTTTGAAGTAAAGTAGCCGTCTGGTCAGATATTTATCATAACCCCGTAAATAAAAGATAAAAAAGTCTTTTATTTACGGGGTTTATCGTTTTACTTTGCATAAAATGATTGAAGAGAATGATTTTTTCCAAAACATGTGAGTATGCCATCAGGGCGGTGATTTTTATATCACAGAAATCTTCGGAAGGCAGAAGGGTAGGAATAAAGGAGATAGCGGCCGGGATCGATTCGCCGGAACACTTTATTGCGAAAATATTACAGGATCTGAGCAGGAAAGGATTGGTACAGTCAGTGAAGGGCCCGAACGGAGGATTCACAATGGATGGCATTTCCAACCAGATTAATCTGGAAGACGTCGTAAAAGCGGTGGACGGCGATGCTCTTTTCACAGGTTGCGGCCTGGGGTTGAAAAATTGCTCAGAAAAACAGCCTTGTCCGTTACATGATGAATTTAAGGCAATCAGAAAGAAAATACAACTGACACTTCGCGCTGCTACGGTTGGAGAATTTAACGAAGAACTGGACAGAGGATTGAGCTATATCAGGCGGTAATATATTTGCTTAAATAAAAGATAAAAAGGTCTTAATATATTAATTAAAAATGAAGATTATAATAATTGCCGGGCAAACTTACGGAGTGCTGAATTCCGCAATTATCAAGATGATCATGGATACGGAAGGGTTGCTGCTGCTTATCGGATTAATGATCCTGCTGACTGCGGTGGGAGTAGGGTTATTGACTAATCTCGTCAGATCAGTCATGATGAATAAACAGGTCCGCAATGCAAATGATACCGACTATAAAAAGTATCTTGATAATCTGACGGGCAAACAGATTGACCGTCTGATCAGCTGCAAGGAAAAGTCGGTACGGCTTTATCGTTTTCTTCTGACGATGGGCCTGGGGCTGTATTCAATCCTTCCTGCCCGGGCGCAGACCAATATTGAAATGCCGGAATCTTTACTGGACAGCGGCGGAATACAGATTACGATTGTTCTGATCATCCTGCCTCTGTTACTGATCGTTTTTCTGCTGATGACAAGAATTATCGCAGCGCTGAGAAAACTGCGGTATAAAATGCTGTCGGCAGAGGCAGAAAAAGTTTCACTTTATTTACAGGAGGCCATTCAGGATGAAGCTGTACTACAGCAGCTGGAAAACAGAAAAAAACAACTGGCGTTCCGGTTAAATCAATACGAATTGTCAGGTCAGCTATCTCCTGAGGACAGCCGGGGATTGATCAGCGGGATAGATACTGATGGAAAACTGCCGTTTGTAGCACGAAAGAAAAGCGCAACCCGCCGCCCGAAAATTGACCCCGGATTAGCTTCTCTGGTAATCTGGTATATTCTGTGTGCTACTTTCTGGTTGCTTTTCGGAACTACTGTCGGAGAATATGCAGGGATTAAATTTGTGGCGCCAGATGCGGATCAGTCGGCCTGGCTGAGTTTCGGAAGGCTGAGACCCGTGCATACCAATGCTGTTTTCTGGGGCTGGGCGTCACTGGCCATGCTCGGACTGGGGTATTATGTGGTTCCGCGAGTAAGTAACTGCCGGTTGTTCAGTTTAAAGCTTGGCTGGTACAGTCTGATTCTGATCAATCTGACCGTCATCACCGGAACCATTTGTCTGATGGCGGGAATTAATAATGGTGGCGGTGAGTACCGCGAATACATCTGGCCGGTGATGCTGATGTTTGGAGTGGGGCTGATGATGACACTCTATAATTTTCTGAAAACAGTGGCGATGCGCACCACGAAGGAAATTTATATTTCCAACTGGTATATCATTTCATCTGTTATTTTCGCACTGGTCATTTCCATAGTCGCCTATGTTCCCTGGTGGCAAAACGGATTAGGTGAGACCATCATACAGGGGTATTACATGCATCAGGGAGTAGGAATGTGGTTCATGCTCTTTACCCTGGGTATTGTCTACTACTTTCTGCCGCAGCAGCTTAACAAACCTGTTTACTCCTATAGCCTGGGTATTCTGGCATTCTGGACACAGATTCTGTTCTATACGCTGATCGGTACACACCATTTTGTATTCAGTGCTATTCCGTGGTGGTTGCAGACTGTGGCCATTGTGGGCAGCGTGGGAATGGTTATTCCGGTTGTGGCGGGTACCACCAACTTCCTGATGACTTTCCGTGGCGAATGGGGTAAAATCGGCGATAGCTATACCCTGCCGTTTTTCCTGACGGGCATTCTGTTTTATTTCACAGGTTCATTGCAGGGGACAGCGGAGGCCTTCCGCTTTACCAACCTGATCTGGCATTTTACCGATTTCACGGTGGCGCATTCTCACCTTACCATGTACGGCATTATCTGCTTTCTGGTATGGGCGGGGATTTATGCAGTTGTGCCGAGGCTTACCGGCGTTGAACCTCCTCAGGCTACGGTGGGAGCGCACTTCTGGTTTGCGCTGATCGGGTTGCTGTTTTATACCGTGCCGCTGATGTATGGCAGTACCCTTCGCGGAATGATGTGGCTGGAAGGCAAACCGTTTATGGAAAGTGTTATTCTGATGAAGCCCTTCTGGCTCTGGAGGGCTATTGGAGGAAGCCTTATGTGGGTTTCACATCTGTTTTTTGCATGGAATCTTTACAAAATGATTAAACCTGGTGAGCGGCTGAATGTAAAGGATATGGCCTTTGAAAAGCTTGAAAGTGCTATTTCTTTACAGGAACAGAAGGCTTCTCCTGATATTACCCGAATGTAGATATGGATTTTTTTGATAATCATAACCGTCTTTTTGGTACTGCGACTTTGTTTTTTGTAGTGCTGACCATCTTTGTTGCGATTCTTCCTGCTGTTCATAATCAACGGAATAACGCACCGCTTCCCTCTGCCCGGCCGCTCAGTGAGGAAGCCACACGGGGAAAGGCAGTTTTTATTGCCAACGGCTGTGTCGCCTGTCATACCCAGCAGGTCAGAAATGTGGATATGGATAAAGCATGGGGCACCAGGCCCAGTATGTCAGCGGATTATGCAGGGATATTCAGAACTGATTTCTGGCGTAATACAGCTACTCTGATGGGTACCGAAAGAACCGGGCCTGACCTGACTTCGGTAGGTACACGGCAGCCCGGTGCCGACTGGAATCTGGTGCATCTTTATAATCCCCGGATTGTCGTCAAAGAATCCATCATGCCTGCTTATCCCTGGTTATTTGAAATAAAAAAGGAAACTTCAGAAGGTGACGTAGTCATTAACGTACCGGAGGGCTTTCTTCATTATGGAGGAAAGATTGTGGCCGGGAAAGACGCGCTGGATCTGGTAGCCTACCTGCAATCATTACAGCAGGCGTCTCTTCCGGATGGTACAGAAGCTGCTTCTTTTTTGTATAAACGGGAAAAGAAAACAGCCGTTAATGAAGGAGTGACAGCCGGAGAAGAAGAACCTGACGGAGCATCCTTATATACTGCACACTGTCAGAGTTGTCATCAACCCGACGGAATGGGATTACCGGGAGCTTTTCCTCCTTTAAAAGGCAGCGATATTGTGCTCAATGATAACCCCGACACGTTTGTCCGTATCATCATGCAGGGGTACGACGCAAGAGCAGAATATGGCTTTATGCCGGCAGTGGGAGATAATGCAGGACTGAGCGCAGCAGAAGTGGCTGCTATCATGAATCATGAGCGTACCAACTGGGGAAACGACGCGAAAAAAATAAGTACATCTGAAGTACAAACGATTCTGGATGCTATCAAGGCAATGTCGGTACAATAGTCAACGGAAATAACCAACATATAAAGTATGAAACGCATTATTGTATTACTGAGTTTTCTGTTGTCGCCTGTATTCAGCCGGGCATGTCCGGTGTGTGAACAGCAGCAACCAAAGTTGCTGAAGGGGATCTCCCATGGCGCAGGTCCCGAAAGTAACTGGGATTATGCTATTATAATACTGGTGACGGCGATTGTCCTGATTACCTTGTTTTATTCCGTAAAATGGCTGCTCAGGCCAGGAGAACAATCTGAAAATCATATCAAAAGAATGGTATTAAATCTGGACTGACATGAGTGAACGAAGCCAAATATTCCTGTTTCTGGATGAAGAACCCCAACCCATTGCTTCATTCCGTGCACCTGTTCATTTTGAGCTGGATACCCGTAAACTCACCGATGGTAATCACATCCTTAAGATTGTCAGTAAAGACCCGCAGGGAAATGAGGGGATCCGGCAGATTCCTTTTGAAGTCAGGAACGGCCCGGCAATCGCAGTGGAAGGGATAAGGGAAAACGCTGTTGTAGATGGTGTGATACCCTTGATGATTAACGCTTATGGTAAAGGTAATCAGCAGAATTTCCTGATTACGGGCAGTGAAACGCCACACAGTATCCCGGCATGGGTATGGGTCCTGATGATAGGATTTGCCGGCTGGGCTATGTATTATTTGTTTAGCTATATCAACAATTACAATTCATAAATCAGAATATAAAATGGAACCAATTGAAAAACCGACTATCGGAAGTATTGTGGCTGAGAATTATAAAGCGGCAACTGTTTTTCAGAAATATGGTATCGATTTCTGCTGTAAAGGAAACCGTACCATTGAGGAAGCCTGTGTAAGCAAAGGGCTCAATACTGAAGAAGTGGAAACGGAAGTGCTGAAAGCTACGGAGGAAAAGACATCGGCCGAAACCGATTTCAATCACTGGCCGCTTGATGCGCTTACGGATTATATCACGCACCGGCATCACCGCTATGTAGGGGATAAAATTCCGGAATTAACTGCCTATCTTCGTAAGGTGAGTTCAGTACATGGAGAGCGTCATCCTGAGCTGGAAGAAATAGAACGCCTTTTCTCAGAAACGGCCGGAGAACTGACCGTACATATGAAAAAAGAGGAACTGATGCTGTTTCCCTTTATCAAAAGAATGGCTTTGGCTTCACGCGGAGAAGCTTCGAAAATGGAACCTGTTTTTGGTACGGTGCAGAACCCGATAGAAATGATGATGCAGGAGCATGCTGACGAAGGCGAGCGGTTTGAAAAAATTTCGGTACTCAGTAACGGATATTCAGTACCGGCTGACGGATGTACAACTTACCGTGTTACCTATGCTATGCTGAAAGATTTTGAAGAAGACCTGCATCAGCATATTCATTTAGAGAATAATATCTTATTTCCGAAGGCTGTTGAGCTGGAAAAACAATTGCGATAATCTATGCTGAAAATCAAGAGGATATATGACCCGGTTGCACAGGAGGATGGTTTACGGATTTTGGTTGACCGGCTGTGGCCGCGTGGTATCCGGAAAGAGGAGGTAAAGATGGATGTATGGATGAAAGAGATTGCTCCTTCCGTTGAACTCAGAAAATGGTTCAACCATGAACCTGAAAAATGGGAGGAGTTTTCTGCGGATTATACCTTTGAATTAAGGAGAAATCCGGTATTGTCACAATTGCTTGACTACCTGCAGCATTATGAAAATGTAACCCTTTTGTATGCAGCGCGCAATCAGCAGTATAACCATGCCATCATATTGAAGGAAGTCTTAGAAAAGGCAGTAGCGGAGAATGACTGTGTACAGTAATGGTATTTAAGCTCAGTTTGGGTTTAGGGTCATATCACTGCTTTGCGATTAGATTAGCGTATCTCCTGCTGTCAGCTCTTCAGACTTAAAATAACCACGAAGTGGTGGAGTGATTATAGAAACAGGGAGAAGATAATACCCCAAAACCCTGAAATGGCGATATTTTTATATGATAAGCTTATCCCGAGCCGACGTTGTTTAGCTGCTGGTCGCTTTATTATCCTGTTCATCCATTCCGTACATATCCTCTTTAAAATGTACAGCCGGAAGGCAGATGAAGAATTCGGTTTTAATGCCCGGCTCGCTCTCATAACCGATTTGCCCGTTCATGGCTTCTGTAAATTCTTTACAGAGCGATAATCCCAATCCCACCCCTTTTTCGTTCCGGGTGCCGTAAGAAGGGGCCGTATGAGTGGTAAATAATGTTTGTTGCTGAGATTCAGGTATCCCGGAGCCATTGTCTTTTATTGAAAGTCTGTAAAATCCATTTTCTTCTGAGGCATCAATGATAATATGTCCCCCTTCATGCGTAAACTTTACAGCATTGCTGATCAGGTTTCGCATGATAATGTCTATCATTTCATAATTACCTTCCACATTGACCTCAGGACTGATGTTATAGTCAAAAAATATCAGTTTCTCACCTGCGATTTTCCGGTATAACTGAACAGTATCAGCCAGTGCATCATGGATATTAACAATCTCCGTCGTGTGATTCATACTATCCATGTTATTTTTAGTCCAGTTGAGCAGATTCAGCAGAAGGTTTTGTGTGTCCATAGTCACCTGCATCAGTTCCCGTTCCAGTTGATTCCGTTCTTCAGTGCTGACCTCCATTTGCTGCATAATATGCAGGTATCGCTTAATATTGTTTAAAGGGGTATTAAAATCGTGCGAGATTACCGAAATGAGCTTGTTTTTCTGATCATTCAGCTTTTTCAATACCAGTGTTTTATCTTCTGCGGTCTGTTTTTCCAGATTATAGTTATTGATAACAAAGGTCAGGCAGCTTAAAAACAGGATCATGCTCATCAGAAAAGTGGAGCCGATATCAATAAATCGGTCGGCACGTGTGTCGTAACTATCTGTGATCAGCGCAGGATAAAAATATTCAGTGTATAATAAGCCGCCAACCAGCAATGTATAAAGTGTTGTCCATATCCCGTAATGCTTCCGGGGAACAACCAGCAGTACCATAAAATAGGATATAGACAGTGATAAAAGAGAGGATCCGTTAATGCCGTTATTACTGAAGTATATATAGCCAAAAAATGAGTTACTGATAATGATGAAAAGGCTGAAACTCAGATAAGTACGGTTCCTGTATCTTGACAGGTAAAATATCACATACTGAAAAATGAGTAATACAAGGGTAGCAATTGTCGCTTCATACAAACCCAGAATAAGGGAGAAGGGTATGTTATAGACCATAATGGCCATGATAATGAGACAGATAGAATGGTATATCCGGCTCTGCATGGAAAAGTCAGACGGGTGTCCTTTCAGATGGTTCCAGTAGGATTTTATAAAGCGGAGGACGTTTGTATTCAAAATGCTCTTTTTTAGTAGTTGCGAAGTATTTCTATAAAATCGTTATGATTTGTAGTATATATTGTTGGATGCCCATAGGAGAATATTACAAATTTAGCCTTTATGAGATAATTACCCTATTATTGACTTTGAAATTTAATGTAGTTTCATATTTTAGTAATGTTAAAGAAATAACCAGGTCATAGTAAGAGTCTATTTTTGATTCATGAACCTGAAACCACAATTCCGAACCATTATTATTTCTGATGTGCATCTGGGTACCGAAGGATCCAGGGCAAGGGAAGCGGCAACATTTCTGAAAACCTATTCCTGTGAACGCCTGATCCTGAACGGTGATATTGTGGACGGCTGGCAGTTGAAGAAATATGGCTCCTGGAAAAAGAAGCATACTTCTTTTATTAAAGCCATCCTGAAGATGATAGACGAATGGGATACGAAAGTGATTTATATCCGTGGCAATCACGATGATTTTCTGGACCAGATGCTGCCTATGCGGATGGGTAAGAATTTTGAAATCAGGCGGGAATACCTGCTTAAATCTGAGGGCCAGGTGTATTATGTCACACACGGAGATATTTTCGATACGATTAACAATCATTTCAAATGGTTGGCCTATCTGGGAGATTTTGGCTATACTTTTCTGTTATGGCTGAATAAAAAATACAATCAGTACAGAGTACGGCGAGGTTTACCTTATTATTCACTTTCCAGGACTATCAAGAAAAAAGTAAAAGTGGCTGTCAGTTACATTTCAGATTTTGAAGAAAAACTGACTGATCTGGCCAGGTCAAAGGATTGTGACGGAGTTATTTGCGGGCACATTCATCATCCGGCTATCCGTGATATTGGTGGTATACGCTATATGAATTCAGGAGACTGGGTGGAGACGATGAGTGCACTCGTGGAAGACCATGAAGGGAACTGGAGTCTGCTCTATTATAATACCGCTGGTGATTTTTCAAGACAAGGTGTAACCGATGATCCGTTTTTCAATAGCGGAAAAGAATCTAGAATCGCTGCTTTTTCAAGGATTCAGTCTTACCTCAATTTCCCTTCCGACCGCTGATTGATTGGTATGAAAGTGCTGTTTATTGTACAGGGGGAGGGCAGAGGGCATTTATTTCAGGCTCTGGCACTGAAACAGATGATGGATACCGGTACTTATATATTGGTTGGGGTTTTGGTCGGTACAACCAAAGACCGGAGTTTTCCGGAAGGCTTTATCAATGATATTAAGGCTCCGGTAACTACTTTCCTGAGCCCGGCTCTGAAATACAATACCGGCGCCGGTAAAGGGGTAAATATGAAGCAGACACTATTCCTGAACCTTAAACAAATACCGGCTTTTGCAAAAAGCCTGCAGACGATCCATCAGACAGTAAATCGTCTTAAGCCTGATGTTATTATTAATTTCTACGAACTGCTCACTGGCTTTTATTGTTTCTGTTACCGGCCGGTGATTCCGGTTGTCAGTATTGGCCATCAATACCTGATGAACCATCCTGAATTTGTTTTTCCTGAAAAGCAGACTTTCCAGAAGCAGCTATTACGGCTGAATAACCGGATGACTGCCTTTGGGTCGGTCAGAAGACTGGCTTTGTCGTTTCGTTATATGCCCGACTGCCCTGATAGGAATTTATATGTTATTCCCCCGCTTATAAGAGAAGAGGTGCGTGCAATGGAGGTAAGCCATGGTAATTATATCCTGGTTTATCTGACGCATCCGTCGCTACAGCAGCAGATCATCGACTGGCATGTGGGTAATCCCGATATTATGATCCATTGCTTTGGATCGTTTTCGCAGGAAAAACCGCTTATATATTATAGTGACTTTCTTGTATTTCACCAGATTGACAGTACCCGATATCTTCAAATGATGGCATCCTGTCGGGCATTGGCTACCACTGCCGGTTTTGAGTCGGTCAGTGAAGCCATGTTATTCAATAAACCGGTGCTGATGGTGCCCGTTCCGGGTCATTATGAGCAGGCGTGTAATGCCATAGACGGGCAGGTGGCCGGAGCAGGAGTTGCAGGCAAAACCTTTGATCTTTCACTACTGATCAACTATATACCCCGTCACTCTGCTTCTCATGACGTTTATGAGCGATGGTTAACCACAGAAAGGCGAAAAATACTGACGCTGCTTTTTAATGTGAAAGGAAAGTAAATAAGGAGATATCCGTGTATTTATTCTTTAATATTTACTTAACAGATAGTTGATATAACTGATATATTTTTGTGCCCTCAATGGTAACAATGCTACTTTTTGTAGTATTTTACCAAATTTTGAGATTATTGTAAAATGCCATTTAAAATTTTATGAAAACAAATTTTATTTTATTAAAATTGTATAAAATGCAAAATTCCCCCCTTTTAACTATTTTTAAAATCCAACTTTCTGCCCATTTATGAAAAAGCTCTTACTTACTTTAAGTGTACTGCTGTTTCTCTCCTGTTGCCCAGGCTTCAGTCAGATTGAGATTACAGGCAAAGTAACCGATTCAAAAGGTGGAAATTTACCGGGAGTGAATGTCCTGGTTAAAAATTCCACAACAGGATCAATCACCGATCAGGATGGCCGCTATTCAATTACCGCGTCTTCTGATCAGTCCGTTCTGGTGTTCTCCTTTATTGGTTTTGCGTCACAGGAAATACCGGTGAA
>JBEBXQ010000116.1:0-15804 GCA_040391535.1 Telluribacter sp.
TGATGGCCAATAAAATAACAGCGTAAATTCAACGCCTATGAAACAGTAGTGAAAATTGAACAAAAGCATGAAAAATGATTGACGGATAACCGTCGCCCGGAACAGGTTCTTATCCGGGATAAAGGTTAAAAACAACAAATATTGGTTTAATCAATTATTAAAAAGTTATGAAAAAAAAGATACGTAAACATGTTGTGCACATGTCCGGATTATTTGCGCTTGCCTTTGTGGTGCAATATCTGGGTATGGGGCCGCTTTGGGCGTCGAACGGTAGTCTGCCGGTCAGAAGCACGGAAGGAACAGGGCAGGGAGGTGACTCCGTTGCAATTAAACAGGAAGCAGCTAATGCAGATGTTACCGTCAGCGGAACCGTAACGGATGTGGCCGGTTTACCCATGCTTGGTGTAACGGTATCTGTCAGAGGTACCACAAGGGGTACAGTAACGGATACGCAGGGGAAATATACACTTTCGGTTCCGGAAGAATCTACGCTGGTATTTTCATTTATAGGATTTCAGGCGCAAAGCATAGCGATCGGAACCAGGAGCGTCATTGACGTTACCCTCCTGGAAGACGCGGCTGCACTGGAAGAGGTGGTTGTAGTAGGTTACGGCGTACAGCGAAAAGCCAACCTGACAGGCGCAGTGGATCAGGTTACTTCCGAGGTATTTGAAAACAGGCCTATCAGCAATATATCACAGGGCCTGGTAGGTGTTGTTCCTAACCTGAACATCAGAATGTTCGATGGAAAGCCAACCCAATCGCCCAGCTTTAATATTCGTGGAACAACTTCCATCGGGCAGCAGGGCAGCGCTTTGGTGCTGATTGACGGGGTGGAAGGAGACCCGCGTATGCTGAATCCGAATGATATTGAAACGGTATCTATCCTTAAAGATGCCGCTTCGGCTTCTATTTATGGGGCACGGGCGGCTTTCGGGGTGGTACTGATTACTACCAAAACCGCAGCAGAAGGAAAAACATCCATCACCTATTCAACGAACCTGTCTGTAAAATCCCCGACTACAGTACCGGATAATATCACAGATTCGTACCCATGGGCACAGGGATTCAGTGATGCGTGGTCGAGATGGAACGATAACGGTAATACACCTACGGCCATTAACAAAACACTCCCGTTCTCTCCGGCTTATCTGGCCGAAATCAAAAGACGGTGGGAAGATCCGTCGTTGCCGCGTATTGAGGTGGATCCGTCTACAGGCGAATATCAGTATTATTACAGTACCGACTGGTATCGTGAATTGTATAAGGAACGCTTCTTTGCTCAGGATCATAACCTTGCGCTGACCGGTGGAAATGATAAGGCTTCCTTCTATTTGAGCGGACGTTTCAACGGACAGGACGGGCTTTTCCGCTATAACTCTGATACCTATTCAATGTATAACCTTCGGGCAAAAGGTACCATCAGACTTACTCCATGGCTGCAGATTGAGAATAATACAGAATATTCCCGGATGAATTACCACCAGCCACTGAACGTAGGTGAGGGAAGTGGTATCTGGAGGAATATGGCAGATGAAGGGCACCCTTTGGCTCCGATGCTGAATCCGGATGGTTCCTTATCCTTTCCGGCGGCCTATACAGTAGGAGATTATTATATCGGCAGAAACGGTGTGGATAATGTGCAGCGTTTTCTGAAGAACAGAGTAGCGGCCAAAGCCGAATTTCTGAACAAAAGCCTGACGGTCAGAGGTGATTTTACTTTTCAGTCGACGGATATCGGTTCTCAGCAAAACCGTGTTCAGGTACCCTATAGCCGGTACCAGGGTGTTACGGGATATACCGGCACCAATACCAACGATATACAGGAACGTACCCGGACTACCGAATACATTGCTACCAATATTTATGCCAATTACCTGAAGTCGTTTAATAATGCACATAACTTTGGACTGCTGGTCGGCTTTAACTACGAGACGTCACTTTATAAAAACCTGACAGCGCAGCGGAATGGTATCGTTTATGCCGATGCCGATGATATTAACCTGGCGCTGGGGCAGAGTATTGTTACTACAGGCGGATACCAGTCATGGGCCATTGCCGGTGGATTTTTCAGAGTAAACTATGATTACAAAGGGCGCTATCTGCTGGAAGTAAACGGGCGCTACGATGGTTCTTCCAAGTTCCCGAACGATCAGCAATGGGCATTCTTCCCGTCGGCATCGGCCGGTTGGGCAGTTTCAGAAGAGTCTTTCTGGAAAGTGAATCCCAACGTGCTTTCAAGCCTGAAACTCCGTGCTTCGTACGGGTCGCTGGGTAATGGTAATATTAATCCTTATTCATTTACGGAGAATTTTCAGATTGCGCAGATGGGCCGTATTATCAACGGCATCCGCCCGCAGCGGACAAGGCAACCCGGTGTGGTTCCGGCAGGGCTGACCTGGGAAACTTCAACAACAGGGAACATTGGTCTGGATTTTTCAAGCCTTCAGCACAGGCTTCAGTTTACAGGTGACTTTTATCGTCGCTGGACAAAAGATATGTTCACTACCGGGCCAACACTTCCGGCTATCTACGGAACTACTGTTCCAAAAGGGAACTATGCCGATTTGCAGACAACCGGATGGGAACTCTCCGTAACCTGGAGAGACAAGTTTACGGTGGCCGACAAACCGTTTAAATACGATGTGCGTTTAACAGTGGCAGATTACCAGGCGACCATCACCAAGTACAACAATGAGGAAAAAAGGCTGACCGATTATTACGAAGGGCAGAAGGTTGGTGAAATATGGGGCTACCAGGTAGAAGGGTTATTCCGGTCTGAGCAGGAAATCGCTGATTCTCCTTCACAGGCAAATATTCCCAGTACCAATACCCGGAAAAGCTATGTCGGAGACCTCAAATTCAGAAACCTGGATGGTGATAATGAAATTTACCACGGTCTGAACCGCGTAGGTGATTCGGGTGATAAAACCATTATCGGAAACTCAGAACCCCGTTATACCTATGGCGTTAACCT
The DNA here is from genome assembly GCA_040391535.1 of Telluribacter sp. Lineage (GTDB taxonomy): Bacteria > Bacteroidota > Bacteroidia > Cytophagales > Spirosomataceae > JBEBXQ01. The sequence goes on from JBEBXQ010000116.1 coordinate 2,978, forward strand.
GAACGGAGACTGGAACGGTTTTTTCATTTCTGCATTCTTCCAGGGTGTGATGAAACAAGACTATTATCCCGCTCCTGAATCCCGGTTCTGGGGACAATATAACCGTCCTTATAACCAGTACCCAAGATGGCACGAAGATAATATGTTCCGCGAAGAACTCGGGAATTTCGACGCATACCTGCCGAGGCTTGTGGGTTACATTGCGCAGGGAACAGGCCGTTCATTGAATATGCCCAACGACCGTTTCCTTCAGAATGCGGCTTATATCCGCCTGAGGAACCTGCAGGTGGGGTATTCACTTCCGAAACAGCTGGTCTCTAAAATCAAAGCTAATGATGTAAGGCTGTATGTTTCAGCGGAAAATCTGTGGACCTGGTCGCCTATGTACAAATGGACCAGAGACACAGATGTAACGAATATTTACGGCTCTGACAAGGATTTGGGTGGAGGTACAAGCGGTGACGGGTACAACTATCCGATGCTTAAAGTGATGTCCGCAGGTTTAACCGTTAATTTCTAATTTCGAATAATCATGAAGAAATTTCAATATATAATCACCCTGTTGGTGACCATGTCGCTGGTTTCGTGTAATCTGGATGAAGTACCTGTAGATACTGCCACCAATCAGGCGATATTTGGCTCAGCTGCGGGTCTCGAGCTCTATTCCAATTCGTTTTATGACATCCTGCCGGATACGGATGTAGGCGTGTTTCAGGGCGATGATGTTTCAGATCTGGTAGCCCGTAACGGGGTGGACAATTTGCTTGCCCCTAATGCGCTTAGCCCGATTACCAGCACAGGATGGAGCTGGGGTGATCTCCGTAATATCAACTATTTCATCGAAAATGCGGAAAACAGCACAGTAGCGGAAAAAAACCATTACCTGGGACTGGCGAGGTTTTTCCGTGCATTGTTTTATTTTGATAAAGTAAAGCGTTTCGGAGATGTTCCCTGGATTGACAGGACCATTGAGATCACAGACGAAGCTACTCTTTTCGGTCCGCGTATCAGTCGTTTCGAAGTGATGGACAAGGTGCTGGCTGATCTGAATTATGCGATAGAAAATATCACGCTGACTTCAGATCCTTCTTCTACCCGGATCACCAAAAACGTGGCAAGGGCTTATAAGACAAGAATAGCGCTCTATGAAGCCTCTTTCAGGAAGTACCATACAAGCTATAAAATGGAAGGTACTGCCAATGCCTGGTATCAGGACGTCGTGACCACGGCCAATGAGATTACCGGCTTCAGTTTACACAAAGGCGCGCTGGAAGATCGCTCTTACCGTGAATTGTTTATCACCAAGGCACCTTTTGCTGACGAGACAATACTGGCCGTGGCCCTGGATGCCAGCCTGCAGGTATTCAGCTCGGCTAACCGTCGTTTTATCAGTCCTACTTACGGAAACCGGCCCAGCCTTACCCGTAATTTTGTAAATACGTACCTTAAACTGGATGGTACGCCTTTTACCGGTGATCCGGCATACAAGACCACGCCATTTGCAGAGGAGGTGAAAAACCGGGATCTGCGCTTAAAGCAGACAATAAGGTTAGGGGATTACCGCAGAACGGAAAATACCATTCCGGTGGTGTCGCCTCCTAATTTTAACCAGACTTTCACCGGATACCAGCCTATCAAATGGTGTTATGACGAACGTTTTCCTTATGATGATGAGAGCCGGAATGACAATGCGCACATTATTATGCGCTGGGCAGAGGTGCTGCTGAATAGGGCAGAGGCGCTGGCTGAACTGGGAACCATGTCCGGTGCAGACTGGACGGCAACCATCGGCGCTCTTCGTGGGCGTGCAGGGATTACCGGCCCTACACTCACGACTATTCCTACCGTGGCAGATCCTTATCTGGTAGAATATTACAAAGGTAAATTCACCAATCCTGTATTACTGGAAGTAATGCGCGAGCGGGCTGTGGAACTGGTATTTGAAGGACTGCGTCCTGATGATCTGAAAAGGTGGCACATAGGGGAGCTTTTCGCTGATGCACCGCTTACCGGCATGTATGTACCGGCACTGGGTGAATATGATCTGAACGGAGACGGCATTATGGATGTATCATTTTATCAGGGTACACGTCCTGCCCCTTCTAATCCTGCGATTGCTTTTGTAGATGTGTCACCGTCTTCGGCAGCAGGAAGAATCCAGCTGTCTAACGGAACTTCAGGTGAAGTGATATGGAATCCGGGAGTGCGTGAATGGCAGGATAAAAAATACTTTTATCCTATACCCGAAGCCGACAGAGACCGCAATCCGGCTCTGGGTCAGAATCCGGGCTGGGAATAATTTTATTTTGGCAAACGGCATGACAGATGTACCTTACATGCACTGTCGTGCTGTTTTAAATCAGATACTTAATTTATGAGAACGTACTTTATTTTAGTGCTGACCTGCTTTTTTGCGGTTTCCGCATTTTCCCGGGAGGGAGACCATCATGCAGCCATCAGAGTATCAAGTTATAATCTCCGGATGGATACCCCACGAGATAGCCTCAACGCCTGGCCGAACCGGAAAGAAAACGTTAAAGCCCTGATTCAATATCATGACTTTGACATCATCGGTACCCAGGAAGGGTTTAAGCATCAACTGGATAACCTGCTTGAAATGCCAGGGTTTGCCTATACAGGCGGTGGCCGCGACGACGGCAAAGAGGCTGGTGAACATTCAGCAATAGTGTATAAAACAGACCGCTTTAAAGTGGTTGATTCCGGGGATTTCTGGTTAAGTGAAACACCTGAAAAACCGGGTTTGGGATGGGATGCAAAATGCTGCAACAGAATCTGTTCCTGGGCGAAATTTGCCGACAAAACCTCCGGGAAGGAATTCTATGTATTCAATGTACATTTTGACCATCAGGGCGTAGTGGCCCGTCAGGAGTCGGGCAAGCTGATGGTGAAGAAAATCAGGGAAATAGCAAAAGATGCTCCTGTGATCTGTACCGGGGACTTTAATTCAACACCCGAAACTGAGCAGATCAAAGCGATGTCATCGCTGCTCAGTGATGCCTATTCGGCAACCAAGTCACCGCCTTATGGTCCGGTGGGTACTACCAATGCATTCAGATTTACGGCTCCTATGAAAAACCGTATTGATTATGTCTTTGTCAGCAATCATTTTGAGGTTTCCAAATATGCGGTACTGACTGATGCCAAAGATCAGCGTTATCCGTCCGATCATCTTCCCGTAGTGGCAGTGGTGCATCTGGTAAAATAGATGTCAGAAAACGGACAAGCCACCTGCTGTAAAGAGCAGGTGGCTTTTTTGTGTATGATTAGGCAGCTTTTTATGGAAATGCATCACCGGTTTGTACAGCACTTGCATCTTCAATCAGCTATTTCTTTTGTTGTCACTTTGCGCCGGATTATCCCTTGCAATAGCAAGCCCGAAAGGGTAATAATCCGCTTCCTGCAAGATATCACCATTCTCATCAAAAACCGGTCGGGCCCGACCCCGGCCTGACATTGCCTAAGTGGTCTTTCAGGCGGTCTGCCGCGCGGTAATACTAAAACGTCAAAGTATCGCCACTTGGTACTACCTATCCCTCTGTTGTGGCTATCCGCCTCAGTTCGTTGTGTAACCCTCCCGGAAAGCCGCACCAAAACGGCTTTATCGAGCGGTTCAATCGTACTTTCCGAGAGGACGTACTAGATGCGTATATTTTTGAAAGCTTATCGCAAGCCCAAATAACCAGTGAAAAGTGGAGGGTAAGTTATAACCTGAATCATCCCCATCAAGCACTGGGCGGGATGAGTCCTGTTGCTTTCAAATATGCCCGACACAAAATTATTGAAGCCTACGAACAAGTAAAGGCTAAAATGAATGACTCCCTACGCTCGTCAGCCTTGACTTGTTCTCCGATCTTCAATGAAAGAACGTGCGAGCAATTTGAGAAAAAAGTTAAATTTAAACTGGTCTCAGAAAAGGGAAGTCTTCAATACCCGCTAATTTAACTGCGAAGCAGTGATATGATTCTGAACTAAGGTTTACTTAAAAACAACGGAGGATATTTTGAACATGCGCCCCGGAAAATAAACAATAATGGGACATTTTGTCGTTTCTAAGATAGAAGAATAGACTTTTTGTCTGGTAATCAGACAGAAAGCGTGGAGGGGAACAGGTTTTGAACCTGCTATTGATATGGACAACTAAAACTTCCTTACGCCATGAAAAATCAGATTCATATTCCAAAAGAGGTATTGATGAATATTGATTTTATCAATACAGTAAATGGAGGAATGACTGCCTCCTTGATTGATCTGGACCGTAATACGAATGATTTAACGGTTAAAATCAAGACGCCGGGGATTCATCCGGACGACCTTAATGTTGAAATTGTTAAAAACCGCTTGACGGTGTCTCATTTGATACCTATTTTTGGAGATGCAGATACTGAAGAGGGGCAGGCCGCTTTACATTATCTGAGTACAATGCAGATTCCTTCAGAAATTGATACAGAAAGAATTGTGGCATGGTATGAGGAAGCCAGCAGTCAGCTTTTTATCCGGTTCCCTTTCAGCGGTGAAGATTCTTTGCAGAACCGTAAAATTGATATTGAAAGGCCGCGTTAGTCACTTAAATAATTAAATTTTTCACATGTCTTTAAAAACCCTTAATGTCGGCCTGATTGGTTTTGGATTGTCCGGCAGGTATTTTCATGCACCGTTTTTAGCGGTTAATCCGGGTTTCCGGTTAAAAAAGGTAATGGAGCGCTCCAAAAATGAGGCGCAGAATTTTAATCCGGAAATAGAAAATGCCCGCACGCTGGACGATTTGCTGAATGATGAGTCCGTTGACCTCGTTTTTGTGTGTACACCCAATGACACGCACTATGACTATGCCAGGAAAGCACTGGAAAAAGGTAAACACGTAGTGATTGAAAAGCCTTTTGCCAACACCGAAGCGGAAGCCCGTGAACTGACGGAGCTGGCGGCTTCAAAGGGGTTAATCCTTACAGCGTATCAAAACCGCCGCTGGGATTCGGATTTCCTGACCCTGAAAAAACTTATTGACGAGGGTAAACTGGGTGATGTTGTAGAATTTGAGAGTCGTTATGATCGTTACCGCCCTGATATTCAATCCGGCACATGGAAGGAACAGTCGGGTCTGGGATATGGTAATTTATACAATCTGGGTCCGCACCTGCTGGATCAGGCACTGGTCCTTTTCGGTACTCCTGAAACCATTACCGCGGATATCCGGACGGTGCGCCCCGAAAGCTCCATTGATGATTATTTCGCCATTACTTTAACTTATCCCGACAAGCTGGTTACTGTAAAATCAAGCCTGTTGATTTACCACAATTTCCCCCGGTATACCATTCACGGGAGTAAGGGAAGTTTTGTGAAAGGGGGGCTGGATGTGCAGGAAGAAACATTGCGCAAAGATATACTGCCGGAAGGCGACAACTGGGGCCTGGAGCCTGAAGATCGCTGGGGTACCCTGTACAGTGATGATTATACCGGAATTGTGAAAAGTGAATCAGGGAACTATCAGCCCTTCTATCAGAATGTTTATGACGCTATTGTGCATGGAACAGAGCTGATCGTTAAACCAGAAGAAATACTGCGTACAACCCGGGCCATTGATCTGGCATTGCAAAGCAGTAATGAAAAGCGGGCAGTGCCGTTTTAATAAAGTTTTGAAAATGAATGATAAAAGGCTTGTCTCTCTTTTATGGGACAAGCCTTTTATGTTCTTTCTGTAGGTTGCTTTCCGTAAATCGTTACACCGGAGCTTAATTGAACTTCCACCGGTCATGCGACCAGAGCCACAGCGAAGGGTCCTGATTGATCGTTTGTTCCAGTCTGGAGTAATAGTTTTGCATCAGGCTTTCGTCATCTCCGCATACTTTTTCAGCAAGCAGGTTAAATTCAAACTGATAGGCGTTGTCGCTCGTTTTGGTTACATGGGCATAGACAACTGCTGCATTCCGCTTTTGCGCCAGCCGTAAAGCCCCGCATTGAATAGAAGTCAGCTCATTATACAAAAATACTTTTTCCTTGCTTTCCTGCTGAGGGCGCTGATCGGCAATCATTACATAAATAGCAGGCTGGTTAGCAGGGCGGCTCAGAATGGCTTTGTACCAGTTTTGTTTGGGGATCAGTGTTGTTCCATGCTTTTTTCTCATTTTCAGCATCATTGAATCCAGAGATTTATTGGAAATGGGAGAATATGCGGCCAGTACGGGCACTTCCAGGTGCAACGGAAGTGCCTGCAGGTATTCCCAGTTTCCTACATGTGAAGCCAGTAAAATGACTTCTTGTTTTTGACTGAGCAAGTGCTCAATAACCTCCATGTTTTTGAATTTTACCAGTCGTTCCAGATTTTTTGTGCTGGTGTTGGCCAGTAAAAAGGGCTCAATAAAGAGATTACTCAGGTGCTGGTAATAACATTTCAATAAGGATTTTCTGCCTTTATCAGACAAGTGGGGAAAAGCCTTCTCCAGATTTTTCAGAATAATTTTTCTCCTGTACGGCCAGAACTGTGTAAAAATGACATAGGGAATCAGCCGCAGCGATCTGAAAAAAGCCAGCAAAAACCGGAAGCGGAACGGGCCGGAGAAAACTCCAGGGGTGCCGGGTAGTGAAAATGGGAATGATTCCCTGATAAATGTAATCATAAATGAAATTGAATACCCGCACTATAACCAAAATGGACGCTTTGCCAATTATCATCTCTGTATTTTTTCCAGAGATGTTTCCTGGAGAAATAATCGTATTCCTGATCTGACTCATAAAATACCATATTCAGGCTGGGTCCTCCGTATATTTCCAGACGATTCCCTACTTTAAGTGAAGGTAATATACGCAAGATTCCTTTATTGTAGCTGATACCTTTGAAATTAAGAAGACTCTGACTGGCCACTTCCCCTCTGATCCGGAACTGATTAAAGACCGGCAGATTAGCACCTATCCCTCCTTCAAAACCATACAGGCCATCGGATTGTTTATCAAAGTTATAACCAATTCCCAGAATTCCATATAATACGCGCCCGCCGGAGCGGAAAACCGTTAACGCTGTATTGGTTTCGTCTATGGATAAGCCCAGTGATTTTTCGCCGTTTTTAATGATGTTGATGATGCCGATAGGGTAATCGGATTCTTCAGCAATATTAATCAGGCCGGCAATCTGCACGCCTTTTACCTTTTGTGCAATGTTCATAAATCCGGAAATCTGTGTATTGACTTCACGGGCATTATTGAGGAAGCCGGCGATCTGAACACCTTTGATATTTCCCGTGTTGATATTACTGAACCCGGCTATCTGTGCGCCTTCCGCCTGTTGGGTAAGGTTAGCAAAACCCGCCAGCTGGGTTTGGGCGGTATCGGTTTTGTTCATAAATCCGGCTATTTGTATGCCGTCAGCCCTGTTGCGGGTCATATTAGCGAACCCCGCAATCTGTGCACCTTTGGAGTTATTCCCGGTATAATTAAAAACACCGCTGATCTGCGTCCCTGAAGCATTTCCGGTGACAATGGTCGCGGCACCCGCCAGGGCCATTCCGGTTTCGTTTCTGGAAATACCTGAAATGGCATGCAGCGAAAACCGGTTCGTATATTCAGCTGCCTTGGTACCATTGCTGCTGATGGGGTATACCAGGCCGACATGAAAATTGCGTACCGAGTCGGCCTCCTGCATAGCAGCGGCCGGCTTAATGAACGCCAGAAAGAAACAGATAAGCACCAGAGGAAAATGATTTTTCATGACTAATAAATTGTTGTTGGTTGAATACTATACAAGGGACTGGCTGTCCGGAAACAGAACTGGTTTTTGCCGCCCGTTGCAGTATTGACAACTGATGAAACCTTTACCCTGATTTTTTCTGAAAAAAATTAATAGACCTGATTCCGTCTGTAATACCAGCTGATGCCTGCCAGCCAGCCGATCCACAGTGTTTTGTCGTCGTTAAGCATCAGTTTGCGGTGAAGTGCGTCAGGGAACGAAGAGGTATCGGGTTTTTCTGTAAGCAGAAAAGTAAGAGAAGGCCCTGCAAAAAAGGCGATCTGCCTGTTGAGGTATAAATTGAATGGAGTATGAAGGCGAAGTAATGCCTGCGGATCTGTCCAGCGGTGCTGCTTAATGCCCAGTTGCATGATTTCCACCTGAAGTCCGGTTTTTTCTCCCCATTGCCAGTCGGTTCCCAGGCCCCATCCCCATATAAAGCGCGTGTGACTATGCGAAGGATGGAGCCCGGCACTAAGGATGGAATATAATTTCCTCGTTCCGGTTTTCCATCCGAGATTAAATAGAGCAAGATCAGATGAAGACAGGGAAAAGTGCGGCTGCCCGTTTTTAATGAAGTTCAGAATACCCAGGCTATAGCCTTCTGAATGTTCCGCACGGTTGACAATTCCCAGCTGAAAACCTTTCAGTGTTCCGGCTGCATTAAAAGGAGCAAGCTGAAAGCCCTGAAAATGGTTTCTGGTATAGTTGAAAAGCCCTGAAATCTGTATTCCGGAGAAATGTTGTCTGTTGAAACTGGAAATACCGGCCAGCTGAATTCCTCTGCCGCCATGACGCGCCATATTCACCGCTCCGGCAGCCTGTATACCCCTGAAGCTGCTGTCAGCTTTATTCCAGACACCGGCCATCTGGATACCTTTCATCGTATTTCCGGCAATGTTGCTGAAACCAGCCGCCTGTACGCCGTAGACAGAATCCTGTACAGCATTATGAAACCCTGCTAATTGCACACCCCGGCTTTTTCCTGCCACCAGATTAAACAGACCGGCAGCCTGTACATACCGGACATCATTTTTGGAAATATTGAAAACACCTGCTAATTCTACGCCGTTAGTACCGGCTGTGTAGCCGCCGATCAGATTGAGCGATACTTTATTGACGATCTGAGAAGCCATTTTACCATGTGTTCCCAAGCCGGGTGTCAGAGAAGCCTGGTAAGGCAGATTGACGAAAAAACGGCCGAGGTTCTGGCTGGTCATGCGGAGGCGCGAGGAAACCAGTAAATTCATGAGGAAATTACGGTATCCGGGTGTATTGGTAATGACCACACCTTCCAGGTCAATGGTTTTCGGGTTCAGGAAAAATTCAGTGTCCTGCTGAAATGGATTGATAACCAGCAGTGTAGTGTCCTGATAACCTATTTTACTGATCGTAATTTCCTGGGGTAAAGCCGGGTCTTTAAGCCTGAGCCGGAATCGCCCCTGCTCATCCGATAAACTGGAAACCAGGAGGTTTCTGGAATAGACCGAGGCATAATCAACCGGTAGCTTTGTTTCGTTATCGGTCAGCTTCCCGGAGATGACCAGTTGTTTTTCTGTATGGATAGCAGGAAGCAGGATAATATAATTGGCTGACACTTTGTACCGGATATGGCCTGCAAACAGCTGGTCCAGAAGAGAGCGCACCGTTTTCTTTTCAGCTGAAAGTGTAACCAGACTGTCTTTCCGGATCACATTGGATCCATAAGAAAAATAAAAATTCCCCTGATCGCTGATCTGCTGTAAAACCTCTGCAAGCGGTTGGCGTGTCACAGCAATCGTAACCGGTTTATCAAGAAGGGATTGGGCACTGACAGATAGCAGGGACCCCAGAAAGCATCCCTGAATAATAACAACTATCTTTAAAAATGGGAATTTCAGATTCATCCCGGAAAGTTAGCGCTATTTCAAAAATATCGTATCGTTTTTGGTATAAGTGGTGGTTCCCATTGTCTGATTGATCACGTCGAGGTTTTCCTGTAATGTCTTATGCATCTCAATGACTGTATTGATTGTTTTTTGTTTTAAAGTGTGTTCTGTAATAACAATAGGTGTTCCGTAAGCCTCTTCCAGTAAATTCACCAGGTCAGCGAGCGGGGTGTCGTCGCAAACGAGACGTTGGGTGAAATAATAAGAATAAAGATCATTCGGTTTCTTTTGTTTGGTCAGCGGTGCTGTTCCCGCAGGGATAACAGCCATCTCATCCGGTGCCACTTTGATTTTCTGTGCCGTATTTTTAACTTCCACCAAACCTGTTTCAACAATCACTTCCGTCGTTTTATTGGTGCTCTTCACATTGAATGAAGTACCCAGAACGGTGATGGTTACGTTATTGACCTGAATAATAAAGGGCCGGGAAGTATCCCTGGCAACTTCAAAAAATGCTTCGCCTTCCAGTGTTACCTGCCGTTGCCCGGGATCGGCAAAGTCCTTGGCGTAAGTCAATGCCGAATGCCTGTTCAGATGGATTACTGATCCGTCGGGCAGAGAGTCGGTGAGGGGCTTGTCATGGCTGTTCCGGGTGAGCAATTCCGGTGCTGCCGTCTCTTTATTGAGCAGGAAAACTCCGGCTATACCCAACACCGCAACAAAAACAGCTGCGATTCTGAGCCATAAAGCATTACGTCCGGCAGGATGTGCCATAACCGTGGGCTGCCTTTCGGTACGGGATTTAAATCGCTTCCAGGCTGCGTCTTCATCGACAGGGTTGTGGGTAGCCAGTTTGCGGCTTTCCTCCCATATTTTTTGGAAATGGGTATAATAAGTATGGTTCTGCTGATCTTCCGCCAGCCATCGTACAACTTCCTGCTGTTCATTTTCAGAGGCTTCCTTCAGCATTACTTTGACAAGCAGGGTATCTATTTTCTCAGATTCATTCATGGTTTCCAGCAGGTTAACAACAATAAAATGACAGACGCAGGCAGAAAATCAGCAAGTTTGATCCGCAACAGTTTCAGCGCTTTGCCCATTTGATTTTCTATGGTTTTAACCGGTAAGTCCAGGCGATCCGCAATTTCCTGATAACGGAGTTCTTCAAAGCGGCTCATCTGGAAGATCGTCCGGCACTTTTCAGGCAATTCATTAAGCGCTTTCTCCAGTCGTCCTTCCAGCTCCTTTAATTCGAGCTGCTGGCTTGTGTTGTTCACGGCATGTTCTTGTTGCATGGCATAAGACTGATAGGCTTCTCTTACTTTCAGATGCTTCAGGTAATTGAGAGATTCATTATAAACCGAGCGGTAGAGATAGCCCGCTATTGATTCTCTGATCAGGATATGTTCCTCTTTTTCCCAGAGCCTGCAGAAAATGTTCTGTACAATTTCTTCAGCCATAATGGCATCTCTCACAAGGGTGCATGCATAGGAATGCAAGCCCTTAAAATGCTTTTTAAATATTTTTTCAAACGCTGCTTCATTGTCGCGGTCGAGCCGGAACGGTGCTGTCTCCATTACAGTCTGGGTTGCTTCCATCACAAAGATAAACAGTCCATTATCTAATTATATATCCAAGACAACCTGAACGGGCCTTACCCTGAATTTTTATCATAATTTTTTTTCAGAAGCAGCAAGATAAATGGCCGGGATCCCGGTGGCGTGTTTTATCTGAGACGGTGTGTGCTGAAGCAGGAAAATGATATAAATGAAGAGAATGCCTCTGTGCGGGCATGAAAAATGATGATGTAGATGGTGCGGTTGCTGCGAACGTCCTCAGATAAGCAAACCGGACTCTCGTTCTGTTGAAAACAAAGTCCGGCTTAAAGCTGCATCACGAAAATGATAGGTATGCAGGGCTACCTGACGTTATTTACCATGGGCGGCCACCTCTTTGATCGCTCTGACCAGCTTATCAAGGTCAGGTAAGCGGGTATATACATGAGGAGTAACACGGACACAACTCACGTTTTCATATTCGATCGGTACGGTGTGAATTTTATATCGGTTAAATAAAATTCTTTCCAGCTCCTTCGGACTCACCCCGTCAATGCTTACACCGCAGATGGCACATGAATAGTCGGATTGCAGAGATGTTTTGAGTTTTACTTTCGGCACATCAACGACTTTTCCGGCCCAGTAATTTTTCAGATACCTGACCCGTTCTTCCTTTCGTTTGTTGCCAATCGCCATCTGGAAATTAATGGCTTCTCCGATTCCCTGTTCGATAGGGAAACTGCGTGTACCCAGTGTTTCAAATTTTCTGATGTTGGTGCTGTTCGGATCTCCGTTTGCGAGTAACGGCCATATTTTCGCAATTTTATCCTGCCTGATCCACATCATGCCACTGCCAATGGGAGCGCTTAGGAATTTATGCAGGGAAGTGGCAAAATAGTCACAGCCCAGATCAGGGATTTTAAAATCAAGTAATGCAAAAGAATGTGCACCGTCGCATACCACTTCCAGGCCGTGGCGATGTGCCATATCGCTGATTTTTCTTACCGGAAGGATTTGTCCTACCCAGTTAATCACATGGGTTACATGTATTACTTTTGTTTTTTTGGTGATTGCCTTTTCAAAAGCCGCCACAATTTCTTCATCATTTTCGATCGGGAAATCAAAACTTAACTGGTTATAAACGATCCCATCGCGTTTGGCTCTTTGTTTCCATGCGTTCATGTGATTAGGGTAATCAAGTTTACATCCGATAACCTCATCGCCTGCTTTCAGGTCCAACCCGAAAATGACCGTATTCAGCGATTCCGTCGCGTTCCGGTTGATCACAATTTCTTCTTTATTACAACCGGCCAGCTCCGCGAGCTTCTCACGAAGAGGTTCTCTTCCCTGATCCAGAATTTCCCACATATAATAAGACGGGCCTGCATTGGTCAGTTTATTAAACTGTTCGACGGCCTCCTGCACCACACGCGGCGAAGGGCTTACACCGCCGTTATTTAAATTGATCAGATTGGGATTTACACTATATGCCTGCTGAATGACACTCCAGTAGTCCTCGTCTGAAGCTACCTGGAGGGGCGACTGGTGGTTCACCTTACGGTTGACAGCAGTAATATCTTCGGCGTGAAGTTGATTGAACAAGCTGTCAGCAGAGAATGCTCCTGCAAGTGTGCCCAGTTTTTGTAAAAATTGCCTGCGACCTGACAT
>JBEBXQ010000117.1:0-15615 GCA_040391535.1 Telluribacter sp.
GACCCGTTAGTGGCTCCTCTGAATGACAGACCCGGCAATTATGATTTGGTAAGATGAATGAATTCCTGACAAACGAACTACTGACTTTAAGACCTGCCAATCTGCAGGAAAAAAGAAAAATATTTGATTGGGCGACAAATTCCAATCTGACAAGTGAAATGTTTGGATTACCGGTCTTTCCTGATTGTCCTGTCCCCACCTGGACCGAATTTAATGACGATTATGAAGACTGTTTTTTTGAAGATTCACAACCGTTGAAAGGACGATGTTTTATAATTGAACATAACGGCGTGGAAATTGGTCAGATAAACTATAATAAAATAGACCTGAAAACAAAGGAGACGGAACTTGACATCTGGCTGGCAGATAAACAATTTACAGGTAAAGGATTCGGAACAGAGGCAATAAAAATGCTTTGCCGCTATCTCGACAAATCGTTCGGCTGCAAAACAATTTACATTGCCCCTTCAAAACGAAATGAAAATGCAATAAAAGCGTATAAAAAGGCCGGATTTTCTGAAACGGAAATATTGCCAGATCATTTTATTCCTGACTATGATGATACCGTTTTAATGATAAGGAAATAATGTTTATTACTTGCGGGGGAAGAAAAAGTTTTGTTTTTTGTCCTGACAAGCATGACGAAATTATTTACAGGAAATGATAATTTTGGTTTTGCTTTAAACAAAAGAATATAAAAGTAAAGCCACCGGATAAAAAGCCAGCTGTTAACCTGGGATTGGCAGCAGCAGAACTGACACAATACTATTTTGCTGAAGGAAGTACGTTTCTGATGCTATGGGAGCAGCAATGCTGAAAATGCCGCCTTCGGCAATACACGAACCGTTACCTTACTGTCAATGTCAGACGATCACAGCAATCTGACGGATCACATTTCACAGATATTAAAAACATACAACATGAAAACAACTCCCGGACACGATGAGCGAATTGCAAAAATGACATTTGCGTCTGTGTATCCGCATTACGTCACTAAGGTAGTGAGCAAAGGCAGAACAACAGAAGAATTACATCAGGTCATAGAATGGCTTACAGGATTCGATAACAATAAGCTGCAGGAACTTATTGAGACGAAAGTTACTTTTGAAACATTTTTTAAGAAGGCAGATTTGAACCCCAATGCACCACTGATAAAAGGGGTAATTTGCGGTTACAGGATAGAAGAAATTGAAAACCCATTAACAAGACAAGCCAGGTATTTGGACAAGCTGGTGGACGAACTGGCGAAAGGGAAGAAGATGGAGAAAATTTTGAGACAGTAATCAGAATTGTAATGATGACAAAGACCAGAACAACTTATACAGGGACAGACGTAATGGATTTTGTAAACTCCTATGTTGACAATGAACAAAAGAAAGCCGACAGTTTTCGCCTGATAGAACTGATGCAGGAATGGTCCGGCTTTGAGCCCAGAATGTGGGGACCGACCATTATCGGATTTGGCAATTATCATTACAAATATACAAGCGGACACGAAGGTGATGCTCCGGTTCTTGGGTTTTCTCCAAGAAAAGCTGCGTTTTCGCTCTACGTTTATTCAGAGACAGAAAGAAGTAAACTGGCATTAGCCGGTCTCGGTAAATTCAAAATGAGCAAAGCCTGCATCTATGTGAAAAAACTTTCCGACATCCATATATCAGCTTTGCAGGAACTCTGTACAGAATCAATTATGTACATTAATGAACATTACGAATGTTCCTGCAGGACAAAATAACGGACACGCTGACGAAAGACAGCAACACTGATGATAACAGTGGTTTTGTGCTTAGCGGGGTGAAAGGCTTTGTATGAAAGTTTATGCTAAATTTGAAGAGGGAGTTCTTCGTATAGTTCTGTAAAGCCCACCCGAACGCGAAGCCCGAAACTTTTACAGGGCATTTTAAAAGTGAAAAGATACATTCTGGTCATATCAGCACTTTTATGGACTGACAAAATCCTGCTGATATAAATGAAAATGAGGTAGTGGGAAAAAGAATATTTAACTGCACAGAAACGGAGAGCGACAATCCATAACAGCAGCTATCTGTTAACAGCAAGACTGTTATGATCAGTGCATTCACGGTAAAATTGTTGAGGTTATATATAAAACAAAAATGTAAGGCACACATTTTGAACATATGAACAGATTTCTATGGGTTATTGGAGTGATAGTACTGGTCACCTCCTGTAAGAAGCAGGAAACTTCATGGCCGGGGTTTGGATATGACGCTTCAAACAATAAATTTTCAGAGCTCAGCCAGATTAATCTCCAAAACGTTAACCAGCTGGAACCGGTGTGGCAGTTTGAGGATGACAGCGAAAACGGCTCGTCGGTTTTGTTCAATCCTGTTGTGACAGGCGGTCGCATGTATGCTTTTCTTCCCACTGAAAAACTGGTAGCGCTGGATGCCGCCACCGGAAAGCTGATCTGGGAGTTTACTCCCGACAGCACGCTGGTAAGTACGTGGACACGGGGCATTACCTACCATCAGAACAAAGAAATCAGGGCCGGAACACTTCTGTTTGTTTACGGTTCTACGCTTTATTCGATCCTTGCGGAAACCGGAGAACTGAATACTTCTTTCGGTACAGCCGGAAGAGTAGACTTTTATACAGGCCTGTCGGTAAAAAAGGAAATGGAGCAAGATGTACACGTAACTTCCAATGCACCCGGAGTAATTTATGAAGATCTGTACATTGTGGGGTGTAAAGTACCCGATGAACTTCCCTCCACATCTGGTGACGTACGGGCTTTCAATGCCAATAGCGGGAGGCTGGAATGGGTATTTCATACGATTCCGGAAGAAGGAGAATACGGCGCTGACACCTGGCCGTCCGGAGCCCGTGAACGTAATGGAGGGGCTAACTGCTGGGGAGGAATGGCTCTGGATGCGCAACGGGGCATCGTGTATGTGCCTACAGCCTCACCCTCATTTGACTTTTACGGAGCAGACAGAGAAGGGCAAAACCTGTTTGCCAACTGCCTGATTGCCCTGGACGCCCGTACCGGAAAACGCCTCTGGCATTTCCAGACTACCCATCATGACCTTTGGGACAGGGATAACGGCTCTCCGCCTAATCTCCTGACCATAACACACGAAGGTAAAAAAGTGGATGTGGTGGCACTGGCCACCAAACTGGGTTACGTGTTTGTGTTTGAACGTGAAACCGGAAAACCTGTCTTTCCTGTTGAAGAAAGGCCTGTTTCTACGGCCAGTACTATGCCCGGTGAAAAACCCTGGCCTACGCAGCCGTTTCCCGTAAAACCCGGGCCCTTTACCCGGCAGGGTTTCAAAGAAGAATTTATTACAGACCTGAGTCCCGAGCTGAACGCTTATTTTAAAGAAGATATCCGTAAAAACAAATACCAGACCG
This sequence comes from Telluribacter sp., assembly GCA_040391535.1. Lineage (GTDB taxonomy): Bacteria > Bacteroidota > Bacteroidia > Cytophagales > Spirosomataceae > JBEBXQ01. The sequence goes on from JBEBXQ010000117.1 coordinate 3,376, forward strand.
GTATATACGATCCACCGGATCTGAATGGCTCGGTAATTCTCCCGGCGGCACATGGCGGCTCAAACTGGGGCGGGGCAGCGGTAAATCCTCATACCGGCGTCATGTTTGTGAACGCCATCGATCTGCCGTGGTTTTTGCGGCTCACCAAAACGGAATCATTTGCCGCTCATAATGAACTGGAAGGTGACCAGCTTTTCAGCATGTACTGTTCAGCATGTCATGGAGCCGATAAAAAAGGGACTGATTTCGGACCCGATATCGTGCAAAAGTCAAAGCAGCGTTCAACAGAAAGCCTGGTTTCCCTGATCAGAAAAGGGGCTGAACCCATGCCGTCGTTTCAGCATTTGCCGCAGGTGCAGATCGATGCCATCGTTTCCTTTCTGAAAGAAGAGAAGATCGTAACTGCTTTCCCTGCTGATGAGAAACCCAAGGAACCCTATGGTTTTTCAGGTTATGATTTCTATACAGATGCACAGGGTAACTTTGCCATTCAACCTCCTTACGGAACTTTGACGGCCATTGACCTGAACAGGGGCGAACTGGTGTGGCAGGTTCCGCTTGGTGAAGACAAAAAGCTGGGAATCAAAGGGTCTGGTCTTTTTAACCGTGGAGGCGGTATTGCCACGGCAGGCGGTCTGGTCTTTATCGCGGCTACCAGTGATGCTACGCTGAGGGGATTTGATCAGCTGACCGGTAAAACCATCTGGGAAAAACCATTGCCCGGCGACGGTTACGGCATACCCAGCACTTATTCTTTAAACGGCCGGCAATACCTCACGGTAGGTGTAAGCCCGAATCCCGAAAAGGGGTTTAAAGGAGGCTATCTGACTTTTGCTTTGCCTGAAAAATGAAAAAACATGCCTGACGCTCTGCTTATACCGGTTGCTTCCTGACCTCTTTCCGAAACTGTCCGGGGGATTTTCCGTGTACCTGTTTGAACTGTTTACTGAAATTAGCCCAATTCTGATACCCGCTGGCATAGCAGATCTCAGTAACAGACTGCTCTGTATTTTTCAGCAACTGAGAAGCATGAGCTATACGTATCTCGGTAAGAAACTGTATGTAGTTCTTTTTCGTAACCTTTTTAAAATAATGGCTGAATGCCGAAATACTCTGATGAGTAAGTGATGCTACATCAGAAAGCCGTATTTTTTGCCTGAAATGCTGCATTGAATACTCAAATACCCGATTAATAAGTGCCTCGTCATGAATGTAATAATTTTCGGGAGAACGGTCCAGCAATATAAAATGTTCATCCTGGCTGATTTCATGCAACATCGCAAGCAGCCCGGCCAATTGCTCAAAACCTTTTTTGTGCTCGAGTGCTGTAATCTGGCTACCGATGCTCGCAGCCAGTTCACCTCTGAGAAGCAGTCCGCTCGCCGAAAGCTGCAGCAGCCTTTTCATATGCTGCGTTTCAGGCAGGTGAAAAAAACGCTCTCCTAAAAACGCTTCCCTGAACTGAATCACCACCGAGCTCCCTTCGGCTCCTTCATGGCTTTTCCGAAACCAGTGCGGCAGGTTTTTTCCCAGAAAATAGACTTCGTTTTCGTGATATTCGCCGATAAAGTTTCCGATAAATGCCGTACCACTGCTTTTCCGGATCATCATGAGTTCATATTCAATATGCTGATGCCATGGCGTCTCGAACCAGGGTGTAGTGTACGTACGGGCTACAAAAGAAGCCTCGCTGTCTACCGGAAGTTTTTGGAACAGAAGTTTCATAAGTATCAAAAATATGTTATTCCTGAAAAATATACAGGTCAATACCGGATTTTATTCAAAATAGCGGATAAAATAAAAAGAAAAACGGAGGAAGCCTGGCTCACGATTGTTTTATATTTGTATAATCGTTTGAGTATATTATTGAACTTTATATAGAGGAGAAAACTGTTTTATCTGAATTGTTCTATGGAAAATTATCAGCTGACAGAAGAAGAAGTAAAAGCATATCACCGGGACGGCTATGTTATTGTGAGAAACTTTCTAAACCAGCGGGAAGTGGAAAAACTCCGTAACATTGCTACAGGTGATGAAACCGTAAAAGTCAATGCTATTGACCTGAACGACATGACCGGAAAAAAAACCAGACTGACTCTATGGTATAAACCCGGAAACGATGCCTACGGGTTATTGACGAAAAGTGAGCGGATGATTAAAAATGTAGATAAGCTATTGGACGGCACATCGGCAGTCTGCCATTTTCATTCCAAATTAATGCAAAAAGAACCACGGGTAGGAGGAGCCTGGGAATGGCATCAGGATTATGGCTACTGGTATAAAAATGAGTTTCTGTATCCGGATCAGATGATGTCAGTGATGGTGGCGATCACAGATGCCAACCGTGCCAACGGCTGTTTGCAGGTAATCAGAGGCTCCCATAAAATGGGACGGGTAGAGCACGGTTTTGCAGGGGAGCAGGTAGGGGCATCCCAGCGCTATGTTGACCTGTCATTAAAAACCATGGAGCATGTTTTTGTAGAGTTAAAAGCCGGTGACGCCCTGTTTTTTCATAGTAACATATTGCACCGCTCCGAAGCCAATAATTCAGACTATGCCCGCTGGTCTATCATTTCGTGTTATAACCGTGCCGATAATGTACCGTATAATGAACCCTCACAGAGCAGCACGGTGCCATTAGAGGCTGTGCCTGACAATGCGATTTTAGAATGGAACATCGGCGACCATTTAGAGGCATCCAATTTTCTGAAGAAAGAGGATGATCAGGCATTGAAATAGGTAAATACTATGCATCTGAAAATACTGGCTACACAATGGGGGAGTGAAGCGTTAACGGCCCGGGATTTTTTAGATAAAGTTCTGGAAGAGGGCTTTGACGGTGTAGAAATCAATATGCCTGAGGACGCAGTCTACCGGCAACAGTTCATGGAAAAAGCTGAGCCGCTTCGCCATGCCGGGAGTTTTACATTTGCCGGGCAATGCGTACTGAATTTACAGCCTGAAAGTTTTGATGACCAATACCGGAGATACAAAAGAAGATTATCGGATCTGTGCAGCCTGCAACCCGACTTTGTGAATTGCCAGACAGGGAAGGACTTTTATACGTTTGATGAAAACTGCCGGCTGATCGAACTGGCCATGAACATTTCTGCCAAAAGTAACATTCCGGTTTATCATGAGACGCACAGGGGCAAATTCTCTTTTCATGCGCTTACACTGCTCCCTTATCTCGAAAAATTCCCGGAGATGAACGTCACTGCTGACTTCTCTCATTTTTGTTGTGTTTCAGAAAGCCTGCTCACCGGACAGGAGGAAATGCTGGTCCGGATCATTCCGCATGTAGCTCATATTCATGCCCGAATCGGTTTCGCCCAGGGGCCGCAGGTAAACGACTTCACCGCTCCCGAATGGAAAGGGACCGTGGATACGTTTTTGGGCTGGTGGAAACAAATTCTGGACTATCACAAAACAAAACAGAACTTTACGATCCTGACAGAGTTCGGGCCTGACCCGTACATGCCCAACATGCCTTTTACCCAAATCCCGCTTACCGACCAGTGGCAAGCCAATGCAGATATGAAAAACTTATTAAAACAGCAGCTAACCATCAATTAACACTATGTCAAAGATATGTATTTTAGGAGGAGGTTTTATAGGAAGGTTTTATGCTGAGTCACTTGCAGGGCAACGGAGTGCAGACGTTGTCACGGTAGTATATTCGAGAAGCGAATCTACCGCCCGCCGTTTCGCGGAAGACTACCATGTGCCTCACTGCTTTATTGATATGGAGGAGGCTGTGAAGCATCCGGAGTCGGAGGTGGTGGTGATCAGCCTTCCGAATTTTCAGCACGAAGAAGCCGTAAACCTATGCGTAAAACACAAAAAGGCCGTACTGTGTACCAAACCTCTCGGCCGGAACGCCACGGAAGCCTTGCGAATGCTGAAGGCCGTGGAAGACGCCGGTATTTTTGCAGGTTATCTCGAAGATCTTTGCTATACACCTAAATTCCTCAAGTCACTGAAATCTGTGAAAGACGGTGCTATCGGGCGGATATTGTGGGCTAAATCAAGGGAAACACACCCTGGTCCTCATGCCGACTGGTTCTGGGACATGGAACTGGCCGGGGGTGGGGCTGTGCTGGACCTGGGCTGTCATTGTATCGAAATTGCAAGAAGTTTTATCGGAAAAGATATAAAACCGGTGGAAGTAATGTGCTGGGCCGATACCCAGGTGAAGCCTATTGAAGCCGAAGACCACGCCATAGGTCTGGTAAAATATGAGAACGGGGCTATCGGACAATTTGAGGTTTCGTGGACATTCCGTGGAGGAATGGACCTGCGTGACGAGGTAATGGGCACCGAAGGTACCATCTGGATAAACTCCTGGCTTCGTACAGGTTTTGAAATGTTTACAAGCGGAGCAGGCGATGGATATATCGCCGAAAAAGCAGAATCCACGTCCGGCTGGCAGTTTCCTGTAGGAGATGAAGTCCATGAGCTGGGATACACCAATATGTTTACCGATATGCTGAATGCCTGTGAAAAAGGTGTACAGCCGCAGGAAACTTTCTATGACGGTTACGTAGTAAATGCCATCATTGACGCAGCCTACAAGTCTTCAAAATCCAGACAATGGGAGGCCGTGGCATTACCGGTCTGGAGAGGTTTGGAAGGTGTTCAGAAGCCTTCGGTCTATAAAGAGTTTGACACGAACCATTGGCTGATAAAAGAAGAACTGCTGCCCAACGGAGACAGAGTAACCATCCTGAAAGAAAAGAAGTCAGGTAAAATTCTGGAGAAAGTAATCCCCGGCCCGTGAACATTCCGGATATAAGCTGTTTATGAGAACCCGGACCCCTACCAGACGTGCCTCCGTTGCAGGTAGGTTTTATACCTTGGTTTTGTAAAATAATTTCACTATTTCACGGTTATTTTAAATCTGAAGGACTGACAGGATAATAGAAAGCATGTAGCATCCGCAACTCGGACCTTGAAGTAATTATTTGCATCCGGCATATATTTCACCAAATTGAAATAACGATGACAGAATATCAGGCTAAATCAGACAAGTCTTTCACTTTTGAGGTAAGTGAGGGAGACAGACTGATCGGTATACTTACCTACGAAAGCTGGTTTAAGTTTAATGCTGTAATAAAGATGGCAGATCAGTCACATTACAGGGTGGAACCGAAAGGTTTCTGGGGAACAACGATTGAACTTAAGGACGGAGAGAAGGTGCTGCTAAAATTCGAAATGAACTGGAATGGAGAAATTGTCCTGCAAACCTTCGTTAGCGATATTGAAAAAGGGTATATTTTTAAACACAGAGGCATTTTTAAAGAATCATTTGTGCTGACAGACCAGGAAGGAACTGAGCTTTTAGTCCTGAAACCGCATCTGAAATGGAACAGGATGAATTATGAATACCGGATAACCATATCAGACACCTTTGCTACACTTCCTGATAAGGAAATAGTATTGATGAGTGCTTTACATTGCGCCAATTATTATATGTCAATGATGATGGCTACGATGGGAGTATAAGGGTAAGTAAATATTGCCGGTATTTTTGGTTTTGCATTGGCCGGGTGGAATCAGTTAATTCTGCAGGGACGTTGTATAGCAACACTCAACCCGAACAAGAATTTTAAAGCAATTTATGATCAGTTAATGAAAATCGCTTTGACAGTTTCGCTATTTTTGATTTTGTATGAATAGTCTGAACAGAACATTAGTGATTGCAGATTCACGCTGGCACTGAAAAAGTCCGGAGTGTTTTTCAGGTCTTCCGGACAAACCGAAAAATTATTCAACAATTACATTTGAATCGTAAGCAATTGAAAAGGAGCAACATTAAAATTAAGGCATGGCAACTTTGCTAGAGAAACAATGTACCGGCATTCTGATAAAACCGGGAAGAAACAATGGATGAAATTAATAAATTAGCGGGAAATTAATGATGAGTTTTTAACCGCGCAGTTGCAAAAGACAGGCCTCTGTCAGGCTGAAGTTTCCCAATCGTATAAGTGTCTTCCCCCGTTAACCTGCAATGGAATACAAAGCGAAATATATAACAGAGGATATTAAGCTTTCCTGCTACGAGGATAAGTTTTTCAAATCGGATATTATGTTTGATCACCATATGCTGATCTGGTTCCTTTCCGGTGAAACGAAAATTGTCCAGGCTGATGCTGCTTACCTTTTCAGGAAAGGCGATATTTTTCTGATCCCCCGAAATCAGCTGGCGACCATTATCAATTACCCCAAAGACGGCCAGCCGCATAAAACGGTTGTGATGCACTTATCCACTGCGAGGCTAAGAGATTTTTACGCAGACCTCAATGTGCAGACTCAAGCTCCGGATTCACAAAGGATTCTTTCTTACAGCAATCATCCGCTACTGGAAAGCTGCCTGTCTTCCCTGGTCCCTTACTTTGAGATGAAAGACCTGCCTGAAAATATCGCATCACTGAAAATAACGGAAGCGATCAGTATTCTCAGAACTATTGACAAAGGGATAGACAATGTACTGGCAAACTTTGAAGAACCCGGGAAAATAGACCTGGCAGACTACATGGAAAAGAATTTTATGTTCAATCTGCCTTTGGAAAAATTCGGATATCTGACCGGCCGCAGCCTCACCACTTTTAAGCGTGACTTCAGCAGGGTATTCAACACAACACCCCAGCGGTGGCTTACCCAAAAACGGTTGGAATCAGCTCATTACCAGTTTGTGGAAAAGAAGAGAAAACCTATTGACGTCTGCTATGAAGTGGGCTTTGAAAACCTGTCGCATTTTTCTTATGCCTTCAAAAAGCGGTTTGGTTACACACCTACAGAATTGATGGGCCAAAGGGCGGTTCATTAACTTTCTTTGGGCACACAGCCGTCAAAGCTTCGCCATGATCATACCGACTGTACCATTATTTATCATTAAATGTTTTTTGTATAAATGGAGATCCCAACCGCCAGAAGTTACACATCTAATCCGGCATTAGAAACCATCATGCCGGGTTGGCCGGGCACGCCCTTAGACCGGAAAGGTTTGTTTATCAATGAAGAATTTCCGGTGGTAATCAGTTACCGGGCTGTGCTGAAATTTATGTTGCAGAGAAATCCTCAAAGGCAACTGAAACTAAAGGATACGTGGCGTATTGCTGTTTGTAAAAATGATGACTGGCTTTTTGATCCTGGTGATAAGATTGTATGGCTGGGACATGCCAGTTTTTTTATTCAGCTATCAGGTGTACGTATGCTGATCGATCCTGTTTTCGGGAAACTGCCTGTGGGCAGACGCTATTCAGAATTACCTGTTGATCCGGAGAAACTACTGAATATTGATTACATACTGGTTTCGCATGCTCATTATGACCACTGTGATAAAAGCAGTCTGAAAAGTTTAGCAGTCCGGAATCCGCATGCCCGGATATTAACAGGCCTGAAATTAAATGAACTGATTGCGAAATGGGTGACAAATCCGACTCAGCCGGCAGGCTGGTATCAGCAGTATCAGCTTAATGACAGGGTGAAGATAACTTTTCTGCCGTCACGGCATTGGGCTAACAGAAGCACTTTTGATGTCAATACTACGCTTTGGGGTGGGTTTATGATTCAATCCGAAAATAAAAATATCTATTTTGGTGGCGATTCAGGCTATGGTTCCCATTTTAAAACCATTGGTGAGTTGTTTCCCGATATCGACGTTGCCTTAATTGGTGCAGGAGCGTATTCGCCAGGGTGGTTCATGTCACCAAATCACCAGGACCCTTATGATGCGGTAAAGGCTTTTCATGCAACAGGTGCGAAGACATTCATTCCTTTTCATTACGGAACATTTGATGTCGCCGATGAACCCATGAGCGAGCCCGAAAAAATCCTGAATTCCCTCAATGCCGAAGGTAAAATCAATAATCAGCTTAAACTTTTAAAGTTGGGAGAACCATTTGTTGTGTAATGGGATGGGGAAGCTGATACCGTTTCCCGGCAATCATCAGATGGCATAACCGGTTTTCTCAACATAGCCGGGAAAGTAGTTTTCCAGAGATGGAAGGTATTTTCAAGGATTAATGACCGAGACAGGGTGGGTGAGAGTTGCTGAACTAACATCAGTTCGGGATAGGCTTATTATCTGAAAATATCACCCTCTCAGGTTTAGGGGATGAACATTATTTTCTTCTTGTTTCTATAATCATGCCACTTTCTTTAATCATGCCACCACTTCGCGGTTATATTTTAAGTCCGATGGAATGACTGTATGATAGCAAGGCGGAGCTATCTGTAAATTTAACTGCGAAGCGGTGACAGGGTTCTGAGCATGATTTAAAATTATTTTAATTTAAAATCATGCTTTTTCTTCATGGTTAGAATCTTATTTATTGCAGAATAATGTCAATCGATAACCCAAGTCTGAGTTGAAAAAATAGTTTCTGATTTACACACTAAACGTATGAAGCAAGTATACACACTCATTACGATTATCTGCTCTATGTCTGTATCTCATGCCCAATCTGTCAGGTATGAGTACAATGATGCTGGTAACAGAATTCTCCGTTCCTATGAAAATTCTCTTCCCGTCACACTGACCGATCTTGCCGTTATTTCTGAAAATTCGGCCGCCTTGCTGACGTGGTATACGGTGGAAGAGGCTGACTTTGAGCATTTCGGGGTCGAACGCAGCCCTGACGGTAAGAACTGGACTTCTCTGGGAAATGTGCCTGCTAAAGGTGGTGGCGGTTACTTTTTTACAGATGAGACTCCTCTTGAAGGACAGAACCTGTACCGTCTGAAACTGAATGAAACAAACGGCACCTACGCGTATAGCCGATACGTCTCGCTTGATTTCACAACCTTGTTTTCCGTTTATCCTAATCCGGTCAGGGATCGTCTGACCATTGCAGAAGCCGTTTCAGGAGGAAAGGTTGCCGTGGTTACGAATGCAGGAGAAACACTCATAACTGACGGATCTGTGCCGGGTGACGGTCTGGACCTGAGCGGATTGCTTCCGGGTGTGTACCTGCTCCAGTACAGCACGCCGGGAGTACCCGTGAAAACGGTTAAAATCATCAAAGAATAAAAAGAACAAATTGACAGGCAGGCAGTCTTGTTTCCAGGCAATGGATGAGTGTGCTTGCTCCATTATTTTATTAACCCGAGTCTATGAGAAAATTTCTGTTTGTTTTATGTACCCTGAGCGGGCTGTGGGCACAAGCCCAGCATATAACCTACACGCCGTTATACGATGATACTGTTTTACAGCGGGACCTGGTTGTCAACCCTGTTACCGGCCATACCTCTGGTGAAGGTTCTGTCAGTACCACCGGAGCGGCGGTATATTCCATTCCGCTGAACCTGCCATCCGGCACGAACGGGATGGCTCCATCTCTTTCACTGGAATATAACTCTATGACCGGTAACGGAGTGCTCGGCGCGGGATGGAATATCAGCGGACTGAGTGCCATTGTGCGGGTACCACAAACGGTGTATCACGATGGCAAGGCTGCGCCGGTAGGGCTTTCGGCTGATGACCGGTTTGCACTGGACGGACAGCGGCTGATTGTAAAATCGGGTACTTATGGTGCAACCGGTTCCGAATATGTAACTGAAAACGATAATTTTTCCACTGTTACGGCCCGGTCTGTACAAGGAGGGGGACCGTTATGGTTTGAGCTGACAGCCAAAGACGGAACCCGGATGGAATTTGGCAATACGCCTGATTCCCGCTTTCCGGATGAGGCAGGAGGGACGGTCATTTTCTGGCGGCTGAACAAGGTGCAGACCCCTGATGGAAACTATATCGGGTACAGCTATATCAACGATGCCAGGGATCCGCGTATTGATGAAATACACTATACAGGAAATGCCGCTGCAGGGCTGGCTCCTTATAACAAGCTGAAGTTTACGTATAAAACCCGTTCTGACAGCAGTCATGTGTATGAAGGCGGGGCATTGATTCGCAGAAAGTTCCTGCTTGATCAGATTACGGTAACCACCGGTTCGGGTACAGAAGTACGCAGCTACGGGTTCCGGTACGGTTGGGACGAGGTGACATCCTACCTGAAGGAAGTCGTCGAAACAGGAAGTGATGGCAGCTCCTCTTACAATGCTACGGTCTTCAGGTACGGAGATGCCCCCACACCTTTTGTCCAGGAAACCGGCCCGGTGCTTCCTACAGATTACTCAGATTATATTTCCGGGGATTTTGACGGGAACGGAAAATCGGACATGCTTGTGGCAAAGTATATTACTGGCCTGCCCGGTAGTGGTGACAATACTAAGCGGTATACAGGTTTCCTTGTTTACCGGGACGGAAATCCAGCCAATGCCTCTGCCGAAGTAACACTGGATGCCGGAACGCGGATCAACGCGGACCGGTACCGTGGAAACCACACTTCTTTCCTGCGTACTGATTTTAACGGTGACGGGGCGGATGATCTCCTGACAGCCAGTGTCAATACTTCCGGCAGCAGCGAGTTTGTGGAAAATATCCGGATGTACCGGGGAGGAAATACTTCAGGTGGTGTCCTGACATTTTCCAACAGCCTGGTTGTAAGGAATCCTACCCGGAGAACAATCATCCCTTTCCGCGGCTTTATGTTCAACGGGGATTTTGACGGTGATGGGAGGCAGGATTTCTTTACCCTGCTGCAGAACACCGATGGAACCGTCAAGGAGGCTGTTCTGACCAGGTATACAGCCGGAGGCGGCACGTTTTCGAATGCTCAGATGCTGCTGGTTGCCGATAGTAGCGACCTGGGCTATAAGCTGGCACTGGCTCCGCGCATATACATTCTGGATTTTGACGGAGACGGTAAGGAGGATATACTGACAGTTGCACAGAACGGCCAGTGTGAAATTTATTCCTGCACATCCATTTCGGATAACATCTTTTATTTTTCCTCCGTGTATACGGCCACAGACCTGATAAAATCCAGCGACAGGGTATTCTTTGGTGACTTCAACGGAGACGGCAAAACCGATCTGCTGTACCAGATTTATGCTGACGGTATCCAGAACTTCCTGCCCTGGAAAATAGCCTATGCAACGGGCAAGGGTTTTGTAAAGAAGGATTTTACCTTCCAGTCGGCCAATGGTGTAATAGTCAGTACCGATGTGCTGCATGTAGCGGATCTGAATGGCGACGGGCGGTCAGACATATACCACCAGTTCAATCATGACGAAGCAGTCACCTCACAGGTACACATGTATTACAGCAGGGGAAGCAGCTTTTACCTGCGGACGGCCACTGCCAATATCAGGGTGGCATGGTACAATGACGTTACTTCCGTGCCGTTTGACCTGAACGGCGACGGCCGGGCCGACGTGGTGGTGAGGATATCCGGTACGCGGGATACCCGGGTTGTTTCTCCGGGGAAATCCGGCCGGGAGCATCTCCTCGCAAAAGTACAGGATGGCATTGGCCATACTACCGCCTGGACCTATAAAAACCTGACGGAAGGTGGTACCTTTTATACCCGAGGCACCACAGGACCCACCGGTTTCCCTTTTCAGCGGATACAGCTTCCGTTTTATGCCGTACATACCTTCGATAACCAGGCTGGCCTCAGCGGGCAGGTTAGTATTTATGCCTATGAAAAAGCAGTATTACACCGGTCGGGAAAGGGTTTTACAGGATTCGGGAAAGTCAGTGCGCTGGACATTGTGTCCGGGCACAGAACAGAATGGTAGCAGGACTTCGATGAAACCGTATTTACGGCAATACCTAAAAGCAGAGCCACGTGGTTTCCCGTACATAACGAGCTGATCAGCCGTGACGTATTTACCTGGGAACGGGTGTCGTCGGTGCCGGGAAGCTTCCGGATACAGGTCACCGGTATGGAACATACAGCCCTGGGAGGGGTAGTTACGAATACGTCGCAGGTTTTCGACAGCTATGGCAACAGTACCCAAAGCACCGTCAATACACACGGCAGGCAGACGGTCAGTACGGTTACGGCCTGGACGGCCGCTCCGGGCAGCATTCCCAATAAACCGGAAACGGTGACGGTTACCACTACCCGCAACGGTGAGCCCTCATTTACACATACCACGCGGTTTACCTATAATACGCTGGGACAGGTTATGTCCCGGACAGCGTTTGAAGGCCTACCCAAAAAGGTTGTGACCACCTACGGTTATTCGCCCCTGGGCAATGTTACCTCTGAGACCGTCACTCCTCACGGGCCCGGTGCGCCTCCGGCCAGGACCACCTCTGCGACGTTCGATACCCAGGGCCGCTATGCCGTTACTTCTGTCAATGAACTGGGGCAGTCCTCGACAGTG